>NZ_CP171148.1:422500-722500 GCF_043099725.1 Nostoc sp. C110
TAATAGCACTAAGGGAGAACCGCTTTCAAAAGGGCAAATAGTAGGGGTTGATCCAACGCTAATAGATGAGTTTATTCTGGTGCAAACAACTGTTTTAGGACTAACTGCCAATGAAAAGAATCTAGCTGAGTCAGAACAGCGGCTCCGTTCTGAATTAAACAAGTACCCAAGCTTAATAGCCGAGTACAATCGTTTACTGCCAAAGGTAGAAACTAGTCATAAAACCCTTGAACAACTCCTTCAAGTACAACAGTCTTTAGGGCTAAAAATTGCTCAGGAAGGATATAATTGGCAAGTTTTAACAGAACCTGCTCTAGGGACTTATATGGGGAATAACAGATTATTCCTTTTGGTTGGAGGAACTCTGATTGGACCGATTTTAGGTATTTTAGCAGCCTTGATTTTAGAAAAGTTTAATGACGCTATTTATTGTGCGGGAGATTTGAAGAAACTGACGAATCTACGTATACTCGGATCAGTGCCAAAATTGCCGTCGCATAGTGCGAAAAAACGGTGGTTGGGACTGCCTTGGAAGGGGCGGCGCAGATCAAATGACTCTGTAATAGAAGCTACTACTAGATTGCCTGTCCATGAGAACCTGGATATGATCTACCAAAATATTCAAATATTAAAATATCCCTTACCTTTCAAGTCGCTGATGTTTACTTCAGCACTACCAGGGGAAGGGAAGACAACCTTGGTATTAGGGCTTGTAGCTAGCGCTACCCGGATGCACCGACGGGTATTAGTTATTGATGCTAATTTGCACAATCCTAGCTTGCATAAAATCCTGGGACTATCTAATGATTGGGGACTATCTTTGTTATTAGTTGATGAGACAACTACTGATTTTCAAAATTATATCCAGCCTATTCATCCTTCCATTGATATTTTGACTGCTGGACCGGAACCAGAAGACACGGTGAAGTTGCTCAGTTCTCAACGAATGAAAGAACTAATAGAGTTATTTGAGCAAAGTTACGACTTAGTACTGATAGATGCTCCACCTATTTTAGGTACGGTTGATGCCAGGATTGTGGCATCTTTTTGCAATGCTATTGTGATGGTAGAGCGCATGGGCAAAGTAACCCGAACTGAACTGACTCAAGCTACAGAAATTTTGAGTCAGTTGAATTTAATTGGAATTATCGCTAATGAAGTGAGTAATTCTCAAAAGGTATTGGCATCTTAGACTGAAGAAGCATTGTGAATTGGAAATTGGGTATTGGAAATAGATAGAAAAGAGGAATTGTCTCACTGCCTTCTGGCTTCTTCTCCTGATTTCTAGCTGATAGCTAAAGCAAAATGCATAATGAGTAGGAGGTGGCAACCTCCTGCGTTGGAGAAGTGTCTCATCTTAAAGTAGTAGACGTGATAATCCAGAGCGTCAATTAGATACTAGTGTGATTAGATGACCAGCATGAAATTCCAACTTTACTTAGGCTTTTTATTTTCCCAGATTAAAGTACGTCATTGGTGGGTGAGTGTCCTCTTATGGATTGCTTTGGTTGCCCCAGCCCAAGCGTCTGTAATTCTGCGCGTGGCAATTGAGAGGGGCGTTAATCAGGTAAAAGTGGGCAGTTCTACCACTGGGATCGTCAAGGATAGTACCGGACGAACTCTCGGACAGTTACCAGCGATGAGTGCATATTATGCCCAAGCCATTCCTGGCGGAGTTGCTTTAGATAAGTGGCAGTCTGGTTTATTTTGGATTGAGCCAACAGGTAAAGGATTTGTTTATATTGGCGATCGCTGGTATCGGGGTAGAACTCTAGTTGTCCCCACAGAAAAAGGCTTAACGGCTGTTAATTGGGTTGATGACCAAGAATATCTCTACAGCGTTCTTGGTGGCGAAATGGATGCTAGCTGGCCCCAAGAAGCTTTAAAAGCCCAAGCGATCGCAGCTCGCACCTACGCTCTCTACGAACGTGAAAAACAACGGAATAATCCCGTTTACGATTTAGGCAATACCCCAGATCGTTGGCAAATTTACAAAGGTGTCATCAGTGAAGCTCCCGCTACTTATGCCGCAGTGGATTCCACACTAGGGCAGGTATTAACTTACAAAAACCGGATTATTCTCTCAGTCTTCCATGCTTGTTCTGGGGGACACACCGAAAATGTAGAAGATGTTTGGGGAAATACCTTACCCTACCTGCGTGCTGTTCAAGACTACGATCAAAATATCCGCGAGTGTAATTGGGTGAAAAGCTTCTCGCCCAGTGAGATTAGCGCTAAATTTCCTGAAGTTGGCAGTGCGACGGCGATGATTCCAGAGACATACTCGCCTTTTCGCAGTGTTAAAGTCTTGAAAATTGTTGGTAACAAGGGTACGAAGGTGCTACAGGGCGAGGAAGTGCGAACAGCCCTCAAGCTCAAAAGTACTCGCTTTACCGTTACTAAGGGAGCAGATGGTAGTTTTGTACTCCAAGGGCTTGGCTACGGTCATGCTTTAGGTATGAGTCAGTGGGGGGCGTACAATCTGGCTCGGCAAGGAGTAAACCACCTGCAAATTTTGGGACATTATTATCAAGGTGTAGCCCTAACACCAATTCAGGCGAAGTAATTGGGGCATGGGGCAAAACAGTTCCGTTAGCGATAGCGGGGCGTTTAGCCCGTGAAGAGTTAGGAGTTACGAATTTTCTCCCCCTGCTCCCCCTACCTCCCCTGCTTCCCCTGCTTCCCCTGCTTCCTCTGCCCCTCTGCCCCTTTGCTTCTTCTGCCCCTTTGCTTCCTATTCCCCACTCCCACGTTCCAAGCGCCGTTGCCATTCAGCGTCAATTTGTGCAGAACGCTCAACTTCCTGGTCAAGTAAGTCAGTTTCGCTAGAATACACTAAATCTTCCTTGCTAATGACTTTTTCTTGGGCAAATTGTTGAGCATAGTCGATTTTTTGTTGCAAAGGTGCATCAGGACTTGCCAATAGCCTCGATCGGGAAAGGCGATCGCGATTGCGATCGCCTATTTTGCGATTACGCCACCGAATCCAGAAATAACGCAATAACGGTATGCCTAAGAAACCTGCTCCATAAGCCAATAGCAGCCAATAAATTCCTTGCACAAAAGCTACCAGTCCACCTAATTGGGCAGCAACAGTACCATCTCTCAACAAACTTCCCAGTACTAAAGCACCAACTAAATTTAGTGCCCCCAACCCTGCACTCAACATAATTTGCCCTGAACTTGCAGCACTAAAACGCCAAGGCAATTCCTCCAAGTAAGATGATATTGAATGACGGCGCTTTTTAACTGCACTCACCTGTAACTCTGGGAAGTAATAAACAATTTGCCCTTCTGGACTTACCGCCGGTTGTCCATTAAATCGCGTCAGAACGGGCAGCATGTAATCTTCGTACTCTCTTGTATATCCCTCGCCTATATCATCCAAGTATGGGGCAATTTGTTCTGCTACTACTGCGCCACGATTGCTCCGAATCACCGTAGCAATTTCTTGCCAGCGACGTTCGTCTAAATTGGCGTTAGGATTTCCATCACCAAACAAAAACGAAAAGACAGCTTCAAAGAAATTCAGATTGCTTTCTTCTCTGGTTTCACGTCGCCGTTCCTGGTAGTAGGTGTCATAATTTGGGCTAAGATACCAGAAGAAATTTGGAAAATAAAAGAAACCCCCACCGCCGGAATTACTGCCCCGATTGTCGCCGTCGCGATCGGAATTGGCAGCAGTAATAATTATGAAGATGGTAACAGTTATCAGGGCGATGGAAACAGTTAAGAAAATTCCAAAAGAAATCCGAATCAGGTAAAACAGAACACTCCAGACTTTTTTCCACCATTCCTGCAATCGTAGCCGGAAGTATTTATTACGCAAAATTGCTCGAAAGTTTTGTGGAAAAAGGAAAACTATATCACCTGAATCCGCTACCTGCAAATGTCCTCCAGCATCAGATGCTAGGGCTAACAAGCTTTGATTAGCTTCAGCGACGTTCAATCCTGCCTGGGTTGCCACATCACCAACGGTGACACGGTAGCCCAGTTTTTCGACAGCTTGCATGATGGTGGGATTGGGAGCCATTGCTCTCCCCTCCTGTTGAAACTTATTCCCGTTTTATTAAGTATAAAGTTTTATTTTGATCGACTTAACAGGGGTAACAATAAAGTATGAAATTACATCAATTTAGCAACCCGGCAGTGAAATAACAAACCAACAAATGACCTGACACACAACATGTTATAATTGTTTCCCTCAGCTTGGTTAATCAGCAAATTTTCTGCTCAAATATGGTTCAATATACTCTCGCTCAAAGTCCAGAAATTATCCTTACTGTTTCTGGAAAAGATTCAGCCAAAGCCCGTGATAAAGCAATGGATCAGCTGATGGAACTGATGGATGCAGGTAAGCTACCCACGGAACTGGAAGAAGGATTTGGCCCTCAACAATTAATTGAGGTTAAAGAGTCAACTATTGACACTGCTAGCGGTGAGGATACTATTACACAAGCTGTCCAGGTTTTAAGTAACCTGGCCACACTCAAGCTGAAAGTTCAGGAGTCACGAGCTGAAGCGTTAGAAATTCGCAAAGCGGTTGATGTTCTGTTCACTGACGATTCGGTGACTGAAGAGGAAATTACTCGACTCAAGGAAGGTTTTAAAGTCCTCAAAAATTTTGCCCAAGCTAATGTACGTTATCAAGAAGCACGATCTAAAGCAGAACAGGCTCGGCAAACTCTAGACCAAGCTCTCAAATCCCCTGATAAGTAAGCTCTACATAATCAGATAAATTAAGTTGAATTTCTAGCTAATTGAATAAAAACTCTAAAAGACAGGCTTAACAACCTGTCTTTAGATGTACTGGGGCGCTAGGATTCGAACCTAGGGATGGCGGGACCAAAACCCGCTGCCTTACCACTTGGCTACGCCCCAACGACTTTACTCTAGTTAATATAGCAGTTAATCCTGGGTTTGTGTCAAGTACTTTAATAGTTTATTTCAGATAAAGGATTTTTACGGCAGGACATTGATTGGTCGGAATGCTTACACTTAGACTCTTTCATGGCTTTGGGGTGAACCCTTGAATTGATGCTTGGCTGTATCGTCGAACTCACTTAAAGGGTAAAGGAATTGCGATCGCGATTCTCTTTGCATCCAAAATCTGCTTCACTTGATTATGAACGGCTTATCATCTAGTTCCTGCTTACCATTGAGACACCTAGCGTTGAATATAAAAGCTAGGGGTATCTAGATTATTTCTTTCCACGCCAGTCAATCTTGCCTTATTTCCTTTTCCTTAATCCCCAGTCTCGTGAAGAAAAACTGCTGCAATCCGACTTGATGATAGTAGTTGCTTGGTAGCCAGCCATATAAATAGTGGAATGGTCTTAGCATAGCGACCGCAAAGTCGGCGTGGTTCTTGAATCCATCGATACAGCCATTCAAGTCCTAAGTCTCTAACTATGCGGGGTGCCCGCTTGTGAATTCCTGCATAAACTGGGAAAACTCCACCCAGTCCAATCATTACAGCTTGTATCTTACCTTTATGTTGAGCTATCCAATTTTCTTGCTTAGGACATCCTAGAGATACTAGGACAGCGCTAGCACCACTAGAATTAATCTTTCGAACTAAGGCTTCGTCTTCAGTTTCAGTCAGGGGACGAAAGGGTAGAGGTTCCATCGCCGCAATCTTCATTTGGGGAAATTCCTGCTCTAACCTTTTTCGCATCCTAGAAAGAATTTCTGTTTGGGAACCTAAAAAGAAAATACTGAGATTTTGTGTTTGAGTTCGCTGACACAATGCTAAAAAAATATCCATCCCTGCCACACGGTCTTGGTAAATAGCCCCCATTTTTCGCATCATCCATACAAGAGGCATACCGTCAGGAGTAACTATATCTGCATTTCGTAATACTGTCGCAAACTGTGGATGCCAATGAGCTTCAATGAGCATGTGTACATTAGCTACGTATACAGTTTTACTCTCACGCTTACCCGCCCACTTCAGTATTGTTTGTATCTGCTCGTCAAAACGTAAAGCAGTAATAGGGAAATCAAGCACTTTTTTAGTAGGTAGAAGCACTCTTGCCACCATCAATAACTCCTATGTCCAAGAAAAAAAATCCATAGATTGCTTAGACCATTCCGAATATTGAATAATTCGGATTGGATGACTCCTGACTTTTTATAGGCTTGTGTCATCGTTGGAAGTTAACACATGGAGGTGCAATTGCTTTTTTAGTATGCTTTTAGCTTAATCGGTAATATTATAAGTATTTGGTGTTGTGTCCTAGCTTACTGTTTTAAGCTAGGGGTTTTAGATGCTGCTTGACAAAATTCATACTTTCTTCATAATTAATTTTTGATTGGTTCATGCAAGCATTACAATTATGATAAATTCCTAGTAGAAACTTTATTACTAGGTAGTATTTTTTACGTAAGTTAGTTTACATAGAAAAACGAAATACCAGACACTCAGTCTGCCGAATTTGATACGTAATTATGTGCTTAAGAGATAAAAGCCCAAAAAATAAAGGGAAGATAAGCTTATCTTCCCCTGTTCGATTATTTTTGTTATTGTCTGGCTTGTTAGCTTCTTTGAGTTTTTGAAGTAACATTTGGCGTTGCTTTTTGAGTTGCCGCTTTCTTGCAGAGCCACCTCTACCTTTGTCATTCCTACCTTCTTTACGGGGAGATTCCCATCTTTTCAGGCGCATGAACTTTTAACCTCTCTATTCTATTTACTTGTTTAATAGTGGGCAGGAGGAGAATCGAACTCCTATGACCGCAAGGCCGCCACATTTTGAGTGTGGTGCGTCTACCAATTCCGCCACCCGCCCGTTACATCTAACTTAACTATTGTACTCTATTTGAGGGATTTTGTAACAAGTTTGAAAATTAATTCTCAAACTTTTTCTAGGATAATAGCTCTAATAACCATAATATAAGGCTTAAAAGCGTGGCAAGACTAATAAACTAGGGTTAATATCATCTAGTTTTGCACAGCCGCTAAGTGCCATCCCTACATTGAGCTCATCTTGTAGCAGTGAGATGACGTGAGATACACCGACTTCTCCTGCTACTGCTAGTCCCCACAAAATAGGTCGTCCGACTAGTACCGCTTTTGCTCCTAATGCCAGAGCTTTGAGAATGTCTGTGCCCCTGCGAATGCCTCCATCCAGCAGTACTTCTATTTTACCATCCACTGCTGCTACGATTTCAACTAGGGCTTCTATTGAAGCGATCGCACCATCGAGTTGTCTGCCACCATGATTGGAAACAACAATTGCTTTTGCTCCATATTCTACAGCCCGCACAGCATCATCTCCCCGTAAAACTCCTTTGATAACTAAAGGTAGTGGAGATAAAGATTGCAACCATTCCAAATCATCCCAAGTTACTGCTGGGTTTAGCTGTTGGGCAAAATAGGTAAATAACCCAGATTCGCCTTTTTCATGGGAAATATCTAGCCCTGAGATGGTGGCGAGATTAGCCAGATGTAAGTCTGTGGGTAAGGCGAATTCGTTACGTTTATCTCTTTCGCGTTGTCCAAGAACTGGTGCATCTACAGTCAGACAAAGTGCTTTGTAGCCTGCTTTATAGGCTTTTTCTACCAAAGCACGAGTTAATCCCTTGTCTTTATGGATGTAAAGTTGGAACCATCGCAGAGAATCTGGAAATTTATCACACGCAGTTGCTACTTCTTCAATGCTCTTTGTGGCCATTGTACTTAATACCATTCCCACACCAGCTGATGCGGCAGCTAGGGCTGTGGCCACTTCTCCGTCTGGATGGGCTAGACATTGAAAGGCCATTGGCGCAATTAATATAGGTAGTTGCAGGGGTTGTCCTAAAATAGAGGTAGTGAGATTGCGATCGCTAACATCGACTAATATCCGAGGTTTTAACTTGACTCGCTCAAAGGCAGCACAATTATCTCGTAATGTGATTTCGTCCCAAGCACCACTGCTATAGTAATCAAGGGTCATTTGAGACAGATGCTCTTTTGCTAGCTTTTCGTACTCAAAGAGATTTATGGGTTGAAAGCGATGGTCATTGGATACAACTGTCATGGTAGCGGCTGTGGGTTAACCAATAGGATGTTTTTTAATCCGATTTTTCATTGAACGATTTATTTAGCAACTGAGTTCTTTTAAAGGAACCTATCTAATAATTGTTCCCTAGATAGTTGCAGTAATAAAGGAGTAAAATCTTCTGGTGATAATGCCAATAAAGCTTCAGTAACTCCTCTTAGTTCTGCATCTAAAGAACCAAAGCGAACTCGCAACAAATTTTCTATAACATTACGACGTTCTGCTTGAATTCCTTCGTGGATTCCTTCTTCTTTAACTTCTGCTAAATGGCTATAACAATTCTTTAAGATAGTCTTTGGCGAATTGGTCGTAAGGGAACCTGGTCATTAGCTGATTTTTGGGCTGTACCAGTATTTTACATCACAGTGCGATCGCATCATTAGTAACTCTACCAGTTTCGCCAGCCGCCTTTGGGTGCAACTTCATTACTTGTTGACTTCAATCCATGAGTTTGGATTAAAGATTGATATTCTGTGCTGCTTGCCCAACGGTCAATTTCTCGCGCCCGCAACACGGGCACTGGATGGGTTAATTGGGCTGTGCGAGCGGTTTTGACCATTTCGCCTAATTCGGTCTTGCTAATGTCATCATAAGCGCGGGCTTGGGCAACAAAGGCATCGAGATTCAGTTGTGGCGCTAAAGTTGGGGAACCACCTGCCAGCTTCATCAACACTGACATGACAACTTTGGGATCTTGGGTTGCTAGTAATGCGGCGCGATCGCAGGTAAACTCAGCACAGCGTACCCATTCTAAAAGTTGTGCCTGTATCGCTTGAGCAACAAAGGTTCCGACATTGGGCACAATTGCCGCAGCTAATATTAGTAAATTTACTGGGGTCAAGTAAACGCTATGGTCACACTTGAGATGCCCCAACTCGTGGGCAATTACTGCCTGTATTTCCTCTGGTGTGAGGATATCAATTAGGGATGTGTGTATCACCACAAAGGGCTGCTTACCGCGCACAGCAAAAGTATAAGCGTTGGGAGCCGGATGTTGCCGGACGTATAACTGGGGAGGCTCGATATCCAGAATTTCACAAGCATCTAACAACAGCTTGTATAAATCAGGTAGTTGTTTTTCACCCACCAGAATGCTGGAAGCAATATTTTCTACATAGAAAACCTGCTCTGCCATTGGCCCAAGCCAATTTCGCACCAACATATCTATGCCTGGTATTTGCTTGAGCGTTTTAGTAGCTTCCAGGTCTAATGGATGACGAAATGAGTCAGCTTTTAAACCAATCAGAGGGGTTTTGAAGAAAGACATAGTGCAGCAAGCTATAAAAAACACAACTATGGAATCTGGCTGTTCATTTAAACCAGTCACCTACAGTTAGTATAACGATGTGAACTACCCCACCGCTTATGCGGATGGGGCTTCCCAATTCAACGGGAACTGCCTCCAAAACTGCGTAGTTCTATTGGTCTTACATTCCCTCCAAGGGCAGGAGTCCTGGTTCCCAAGACCCATACTTTTCCTTGCAACATATACCTATTAGCTTGGTTTTCGCTTATGGCATTGATGGTCAAGATATCTCTATTCTAATGGAAGAGAGTTCTTTTCCTCATCCACTCCATGACGGTTGATATCTGCTCATATCAATTTGTTCAGGGGTAGAATCGTCACCTCACTCGCAATCTATGCCCACCGTAAGACGGATGGGGAATTCCGCGAAATTTGTTAACCAGGGTGGGCAGGGAGAGCAGGGGGAGAACTTGCAACAAGTCTTTCCCCTTGTCCCCCGCCCCCTGCCGCAATTCCTCTTATTCAACCTATCAATTTCAACTTGAAAGGCTGATACTGGGAGCGATTTCGGCATCTGCTGATGTTTCGCCCACACGAAGGATTTTAGCTCCCAATTGCTGCAACTTCATATCGAGCCGATCATAGCCGCGATCAAGGTGTTGTAATCCTTGAATGGTCGTTTTTCCTTCTGCTGCCAGTCCTGCTATGACTAGCGCTGCTGATGCTCGTAGGTCTGTGCCTAATACTGGTGCGCCAGACAATTTTGGCACTCCCCGAACGAAAGCAGCGTTGCCTTTAACACGAATGTCTGCCCCCAAGCGATTCAACTCTGAGGCATGACGCAAGCGATTTTCAAAGACGGATTCGTTAATCACGCTGTCGCCTTCGGCCAATGTCAGCAAAGACATGAACGGCGCTTGCATATCTGTAGGGAAACCCGGATGGTATTGAGTTTCAATATCCGTTGCCTTGAGAGTTTCCGCCGGCAGAATGCGTAAGTGTTCAGGCTTGTCCTCAATTATCGTCACCCCAATATCCCGTAGCTTGGCAATCACTGGTATAAGATGTTCTGGAGCCACTGGCGAAAGAAGAAGTTCGGAACGGGTAATTGCTGCTGCCAGCAAAAATGTTCCGGCCTCAATGCGATCGGGAATGATACTGTAATCAACAGAATGTAGCTTGGGGACTCCTTCAACAATAATCCTGCTAGTACCCGCCCCTTTAATCTTCGCTCCCATCGCGTTACAGAAGTTAGCTAAATCAACTACTTCCGGTTCTCTGGCAGCATTTTCGATGATGGTTTCGCCCTCTGCCAGGGTAGCCGCCATCATCAAGTTTTCCGTCGCTCCAACGCTGGCGATATCTAGGTAAATCTTCGCACCTTTTAATCTCCGGCTGCTGCCAGGGACGTAGGCATTACAAATGCCATGCTCAATCTGCACCTCAGCCCCCATTGCTTGCAGTCCCCGAACATGCAAGTCAACTGGTCTTGCCCCAATAGCACAACCGCCTGGTAAAGGCATCTGTGCTACTCCCAATCTTGCAAGAATGGCACCAATGGCAAAAAAACTCGCTCTTAGCTGGGTAACTAGTTCGTAGGGAGCTTTTGATGTTTTAATTTCGCTGGCGTTGATGTCTAAAATATCGCCTTGGCGCGTTAAGCTTACACCCAAAGCTGATAACACCTGACCCATCCGGTCTACGTCCGCTAATAAGGGGACGTTGCGGATACGACAATCGCCCGGACACAGCAAGGCTCCAGCCATGATTACCAGTGCTGCATTTTTTGCCCCGCTAATTTTCACATGACCTCGCAAAGGATGCCCACCCCAAATTTGCAAGACTGAGGAGTCTGCTTCTGGAGCAATTTTGGCATCTGGTAAGCTGGTAGAAGGATTGATAAGCCTACCTCCAAAAGTAATACGTATTTTATATGTTTGAAGTTGGTTTTGATTCTACAGTAAAGATTCAAATTGTCCACATTTTAGAACAGCATATTGCATAAAAAAATTGTTTTTTGGTGAAAAATAATGGCTCAAAGCAAGCAATAGCAATTATTTTGAGCTTTTAAAAAATTTAATAAAAAAGAATGAATAAGTAGTAGTTTTAAGCAAAAATAAATACTCAGTAAAATGACTTAAGTATTCTCTAAAAATCAATGCTCTACTGTTCAGTTAATATTTTGATTCGACCTAATCCCCTGAAAAATTCGTTTCCAGTCTGAGCCTCTTAAAGGAGGCATTAAGTTTTCACTTGACAAAGGTAAAACATAACGCAATAATAGGAAATTGTCGATAAAGACAAGTGCCAGCGGAACTGGCGGAATTGGCAGACGCGCTAGATTCAGGTTCTAGTGCCGCAAGGCTTCCGGGTTCAAGTCCCGGGTTCCGCATAACCAGTGCTGAGTGCCGAGTAGCGAGTGCTGAGAAGGAAAAACTCAGCACTCACTACTCAGCACTCACAACTAAAAAATGTTGACCAGTTTACAAAATTCCTTAGTTAAGCAAATTCGCAAACTCCACTCCACCAAGGAGCGGCACAAGCAGCAGTTATTTTTACTGGAAGGGACGCACCTGTTGGAAGAGGCTTGTGCGGTAAATTACCCACTAGAAACAGTGTGTTGTACTCCAGATTGGCAAGTAGCCCACTCATCACTCTGGGAAGAAGCTTGTAGTAAAAGCGATCGCAGCGAGATTGTCAGCGAGGAAGTATTAAATGCGATCGCTACTACAGTCCAACCGGATGGTGTGGTAGCAACGGCAAAACGAAGGGATAGCCAAACTCAACTACCATTGACTGGTTTAGTTCTAGCTTTAGAAACAGTACAAGATCCGGGAAACCTGGGTACGATGATTCGCACTGCGGCGGCGGTGGGAGCATCAGGTTTGTGGGTAAGTGGAGATAGTGTCGATTTAGACAGCCCAAAAGTTCTCCGGGCTTCCGCAGGACAATGGTTTCGCCTAGCAACGGCCGTAACCGAAGATTTAAAAGCAACAGTTCAACAAAGTCAGCAAGCAGGGATGCAGGTAGTGGCAACCTTACCCAGTGCGACTTTAACTTATTGGGATGTGGACTGGCGCAAACCCAGTCTAATTTTACTGGGAAATGAGGGGGCTGGATTGTCGGCAGATTTAGCAGCGATCGCAGATCAACAAGTCAGAATTCCTTTGAGTCCTGGGGTAGAATCTTTGAATGTAGCGATCGCAGCCGCTTTAATGTTGTACGAAGCTAGGCGGCAAATGAGTCAGAGACGCGATTAATCGGTTCTGTACAGGAATGTAAAACTCATAACTTTTCTTGGGTTTTTGTCTTTTCTTCAAGATATTGTTCAATATCAGCAACTGCGTCCTCAAGGGCCGCTAAATCAATAGCGATCAAATCTTGATCGACTTCGACTTCACTGAGATTAGTTGTATGCAGTTGGGGGAGGTGGGGAATTTCTTCTTCCTCAGTTTCAATTTCTTGTAAGATATCCTCCAACTGATCGAGGGATTGCTGAAACACTTGATCGGCGACGCGGCGCTGTTGTGGCTGAATTGGCTCCATAATATTGATTTGAAAATCCTGATTTACTGACCTAATTGTGATTGCAGTTTCTACAGATTTAAATTTTGCACTCATAACATCATAGTTGTGTGCTGTATCAACTTTAGCAGTGGTTATCAATAATATCGATACTTGCCTTTGGTCACTTTTGCCAAGTTGTCTCCAATTGTTAGAACTTGTATTTTTGTAAAGACTGTGGAATAACCCCGGAAGTTTGTACTTTAATTCGACCGACAAACCGTAGTATAATATCCAATATGCGATTGCACTTTTGCGTCCCCAATAGTTGGTATTTAGTAGTACTGCGCGTCTACGCATTTACAAGGAAAGTATTTTATGAGCAACATACAACTTTACTTTGCCAAAGCCTCCACCTTTTCCCAAAGAACCCGTGTGGTTTTACTAGAAAAAGGAATTGACTTTAGCAGCACTGAAATTGACTTACAAAACAAACCAGATGGCTATACACAGATTTCGCGCTACGGCAAAGTCCCTGCGATTAAACATGGGGATATCGAAATTTATGAGTCTGCCATTATCAACGAATATCTTGATGAAGTCTTTCCAGAACCACCTTTATTACCCAGTGATCCAGGTGCTAAAGCGATCGCTCGGATCTGGATCGATTATGCCAACACTCGCTTTGTACCCGCCTTTAACAAATTTCTCCGTGGTAAAGATGCTCAAGAACAGGGACAAGGACAAAGAGAGTTTTTGGAAGCGTTATTGTACATTGAGCAAGAAGGACTAGGTAAGCTTTCTGGTAATGGCCCTTACTGGTTAGGGGAGCAGCTGAGTTTAGTTGATATTAGCTTCTATCCTTGGTTTGAACGCTTGCCCCTTCTAGAACACTTCCGCAATTTCACCTTACCAACAGAAACCCCTCGGTTGCAGAAATGGTGGAATACCCTGCGCGATCGCGAGTCAATTCGGGCTGTGGAAAATCCTACAAGCTTCTATTTAGAACGATTTGCCAAGATTCTTGGTGTGCCCACTCCCGTTGCTTCTGCTCAAAAATAGTTAATAGGTTACAGTCCTCTATCCGCCATCACTAAAACATTGTTGAATTCACTGGGAGATTAACCCATGAGCTTAAACAGTCAATTATTCAAAGATATACCGCACGTTGAGGGAGAACTCCATTACCTCACCCCAACAGCAGAAAAACCTGTTAACTACACCTACGAACCACCGCCAGGTATTCCACAGCGAAGTGGGAAGTATGAGGTACATACATTCCCAATCTACGATGCTCGGGCGATCGCAGAAAATGTGTCCTTAGATCAACAGGGATTCGCCTTGGTCGAACAGCACAGCACTGTTAAAGACTTTTACGATCGGGATGAGGTGCGCCGCGTTTACTACCCTGAAGCCGAGGAATTTCTCAAGGATTTGACAGGTGCCCAAAGGGTGATAGTGTTCGATCACAACCTGCGTAATGCCGAACGAGCGAAGCAGGGCGAACAAGGCATAAAGACACCAGTCAGGGGTGTACACAACGACTTCACCGCCAAGTCTGGTTATAGTCGCGCCCGTACCGTGTTGGAAGCAATCGGTACTGAAGATCCTGATGAGCTTCTGCGGCATAGATTTAGTGTAGTCAACCTCTGGCGACCGATCGCAGGGCCAGTTCAAGAGTCTCCATTAGCGGTGTGTGATGCCCAAAGTATCGCACCGAATGACCTCGTGGCTACCGATCTTGTATATCGCGATCGCATTGGCGAAACCTACGCAGTCACATACAATCCAAAACATCGGTGGTTCTACTTTCCGCAAATGCAACGGAACGAAGCCCTACTTATCAAGTGTTTTGATTCAGAGGAAGAAGGTTTGGCGCGGTTCGCCGCCCACACCGCATTCGACGACCCAACAAGCCAGCCAGATGCCCCACCACGTGAGAGTATTGAGTTGCGAACGTTGGTTTTCTATGCCGCATAATTAGCAGGGAGCAGGGGGCAGGGAGCAGGGAGCAGGGGAGCAAGGGGAAAATTCTTCTCCTCTGCACTCCTTCCCTCTGCCCCTCTGCCTCTTTTCATGCCCAATTCTCCCTTTACTGCAATTCAAACCTTGCTTGAAAGAAGCGGAGATACTTCGGTTCATAAATCATTTTGAGTCCGCGTAGGCGATCGCGATTATAAAAAACCTCTTCAACTGCTTCAGCAGTCAAATCCATGTGAGCCTGGGTGTAAACACGGCGGGGAATAGTTAAACGGACTAGTTCTAACTCTGGATAATAATTATCGCCTGTTTCTTTATTGCGCCCTGCGGAAACGATGCCCCGTTCCATTGCCCGAATGCCTGCTTCTAGATATAGTTCTGCTGCTAGACGTTGTGCCGGAAATTGATCTTGGGGGATTTGTGGTAAAAAGCGTTTGGCATCTAAATAAATGGCATGACCACCAATCGGCACAACAATTGGAATACCCCAATCTAAAAGCTTTTGTCCGAGGTATTCAACCTGACCGACACGCGCACGAATATGATCGTCTTGAACTGATTCTTCTATACCCCGTGCCATAGCTTCCATATCCCGGCCAGCCATACCACCGTAAGTATGTAGACCTTCATAAATCACTATTAAGTTACGTGCTTCTTCGTAAAGATTATAGTCATTGAGAGCCAGCCAGCCACCGATGTTAACCAGTGCATCCTTCTTGCCGCTCATGGTGCAGCCGTCGGTATAGAAGCAAAATTCGCGTAAGATGGTAGCGATCGCCTGATTAGAATAATCCTCTTCCCTCTGCTGGATAAAGTAAGCGTTTTCCACAGCGCGGGTGGCATCAAGAATAATGCGGATACCGTAGGTTTGGGCTAACTGATGTACCGCCCGCAGGTTAGCCATAGAAATCGGCTGTCCGCCAGCCATATTCACGGTTCCGGCGACGCTGATATAGGGAATACGTTCTGCCCCAACTCGCTCAATTAGGTTTGTGAGCTTTTGTAAGTCTACATTGCCCTTGAATGGATGCAGTGATTGGGCATCATGGGCTTCATCAATAATCACATCGACAAAAGTGCCGCCAGCTAACTCCTGATGCAACCTGGTTGTGGTGAAATACATATTGCCAGGTATGTAGTCTCCTGGTTTGATCAGTATTTGAGAAAGAATGTTTTCCGCACCACGTCCTTGATGAGTGGGTACAATATGGCGATAGCCGTAATACTTTTGGATACTTGCTTCTAAATTGTAAAAATTTTTGCTGCCGGCATAAGCTTCATCACCCAGCATCATCCCTGCCCATTGATAATCGCTCATGGCTGAAGTGCCGCTATCAGTGAGCAAATCAATATAGACATCTTCAGAACGTAGTAGAAAAGTATTGTAACCGGCTTGTGCGATCGCCTGTTCGCGTTCAGCGCGAGTAGTAATTTTTAATGGCTCAACTACCTTAATTTTATATGGCTCTGCCCAAGAGCGACGGCGGCGCGGAGAAGTTTGCTTGGCATCGGTCATAGATTCATTGCTCCTTCATGCAGGTAAGGCAAATATTTGCATACCATTTTGGGTGCTAATAGTTGCTGTTGCCAAGACCGTCATAAGTACTTTTAGCGTTCTTTAGGGGCACACCACTGAGCTATTGGTTCAATTCGTGCTTGCTGGATCAATTCCAAAACTTGTGATTTATTACAACTATAGGTAGATGCTAATAATTCCTCACCTTGTTTTTTTGCATCGTCGGCTGATAGACCAAAGGTCATAATTTCTTCGTCTTGGTTAGCTGTAATTCTCTCAACTGGAATAATACATATATATTGCGGTTCATTATGTCTTATTTGTTGCACCATTATTTACCTCCCATTTCACTATTATTTTAAAGTCTAGATAAATCACGAGTGAAAGTGAAACATAATCAGTATTTAAGTAGTTTTTGATTAAAAAAATACTAGTTTTTACACATGGTTAAGGCAACGTTAAGAATTCTCTCAAAATTGCCAAATTTCTAAGTGTAAACAGTTACGTATGGGAAAATAAAGTTAAGCATCAACAAATATCTTTTTGTAAATTTTTGTTTATTAGATCGGTAATGCGTTAAGACACACGCTTTATCGTAAACATCCCTAAACGGATTAATTTAAATCTCTGTTGATTAGTCTTTGGGAATCAGCTAATAAAGGCTGATATTCCTAAAGATGAACTTTTCTTTGCTCAATCCAGGCTTCATACCTTGAGTAAGTGCAAGTTTAATAAAAATTGGAGGTTATATGGCAATTCGAAATAACTTAGTTAACAATTTCTGGCAAAGAGTACAAAAAGATTCAGTTAGTTGGGGTTCGTTAGCTCTTTGGATCAGTGGATTAGTTGTTCTATTAGTAATGCTTACCATGTTTTCTAACGCTTAGGTTATTCTAGTTCCTGGGCGACAGCCTGGGAACTAAAATAGGGTAGACTTTCATCCCTAGAAAGCTCAAATTTATGAACTGCAAACTTTTGGTAACAGTCGTAATGCTAGCTACTACTAGCTTTGTTACTCCTGTTAAATCTCAAGAACCTACTACCGACACACCAGTAGAATCGAATCAAGTTTTGAATGCTTGTATCCAAAATCAAGCAGAAACTTTACCGAATCCTTTTAGTGATGTGCCAAAAGACCATTGGGCTTTTAAAGCAGTTATGACTATGCACTACTGCGGTGCATTCCGTAAAGCTACCCCACCAGCTTTATTTAATAAATTGCAACCAACAAATAGCCAGCAGCAACCGCAGAAATAACCGCAGTTTGAAAAATAAAATAGGAGTCTTATAACTATATTAAATAGCAGAAATTAAGCCAATGAGTGAGAAGGATTGCAGAAAGACTGTCATCCAAACAGGTCAAAAAGTCAATTTTGTAGATATTGGCAGTTCATTTTTGCCTGCCTTTGAAAAGATAACGAGTGTTCTAGTCGTACCTTTTACCAAGGATGGTTTAATTGTATGCGCTCTCCTTGACCGTGGTATTGACCTCCCTGGGGGACATGTGCAGATAGGCGAATTTACTTATGAGGAAACTGCAAGACGAGAAGTTATGGAGGAGGTAAAAGTAACTCTAGGAGAATTAAAACTTGTAAAATTTATCCAGTCTGATTTTTACGGTAGTCAACCTGAGCAGCTTACATACCTTGTGGTCATGACTGGATTTGTTGAGGAAATAATCTCTAACAATGGCTACGACTGTCTAAGCTTATGTACACATGAAAGTATGGGAAGAAACATTATAGATATTGATGAATTCATTTCTCAATATCAAGCAGGCAATAAAAATGATATGCGTCAAATTGTGCTAGACGCAAAAAGTGTGCTATTCGGCATCTAATGGTATTTTCGCCTTTTGAAACAGCTGCTCAACAGTAAATTCCAGTCTCTCGAATAGAGAATCTGTGAGTAATTCGTCTCCCATATAAGTTTGTGGTGCTGCATCTGGATAAAAAACAGTAATACTTCTGGCTTTACTATCTACCACCCACACCCGCAACACTTTAGCATCCAAATAGTCTTTGGCTTTAGCTGCCATTTGTCCAAAGGTTTGTCCAGGTGAAATAATTTCAATTACCAAATCGGGAGGAACAGGACAAGCTTCGTTTTCATCCCAGTTAGTGGGTAAACGTTCATAAGAGATGTACAAAATATCTGGTGTTGGTACCCAATCTCGCCCCCGACGAGTTAATGCAACAGACCATTCCGGGCAAACTTCTCCTTTACCTTCATACGATTGCTCAATCAAATTGAGAAGAACACGGGTAAGTTTTGCGTGAAAAAATTTTGGTGACATTTTAGGAATTGCTTGACCATCAACAAGTTCATAAGTTATATCTCCTTCACCTGGTGAAAGATTTAAGAACTCTTGCAAGGTTAATTGATTTTTGGCTTGGAGTATCATGGCTCAGTAATTCCTAATTCGTAATTCGTAATTCGTAATTGAAGGACAGAGCAACTAATTTCAATTCTGACTTCTATTAGCCCATTCTGACTCCTAAATTCTTCAAATTGTTTACATTCCCTGTAATACTTGCCGAATAATATCTGATGGCACTTCGTCGGTAACTGTCACTACACCAATTTGCGTTGGTAAAACAAACCGCACTTTTCCTGCTTTAACTTTTTTATCTAGTTGCAACGCTTCAAGAATTCCTTCAATATCCAACCCAGATGGTAACTGAGTCGGTAAACCTGTTTTTTGAATTAAAGCATTTTGACGTTCCGTGTCTTCCTTTTGCCACATTCCCAATTCGACGGCAATCTGACCAGCTGCTACCATACCAATAGCTACCGCTTCACCGTGATTCACTAAACGATAACCAGTTAAGCTTTCCACTGCATGACCGATTGTATGTCCATAGTTGAGAATTGCGCGTAATCCGCCTTCTTTCTCATCTTTGCCAACAACGTCAGCTTTGGCTTGGCAAGAGCGCGTTAATATGGTGTCTATTAGCTCAGGTTTTACATAGCGGAGTTGGTCAAGTCGTTTACTTGCTTCCAACTGGGCAAACAATTCAGCATCCCAAATTACACCGTATTTAATAACTTCTGCCATCCCTGCCCGAAACTCGCGCATCGGAAGGGTTTTTAAAACATCTGGGTCAATCAAAACCAAGCGCGGTTGATGGAATGCCCCAATCAAGTTTTTCCCGTGGGGGTGATTCACGCCAGTTTTGCCACCAATTGCCGAATCTACCATCGCCAAGAGAGTTGTAGGCACTTGGACAACATTAATACCCCGCAACCAGGTTGCGGCTGCAAAGCCAGTCATATCGCCAATCACACCTCCGCCCAAAGCCACCATTGTCGCAGAACGTTCTAGGCGGTTTTCCAAGGCTATATCGTAGAGTTTTTGGATGGAATTAAGGGTTTTGTAGCGTTCACCAGGCGGTAGGGTGCAGCTAGCGACTTCAAATCCCGCAGATGTCAGGGATGTAATTGCTCTTTCCCCATAATGCTTAAAAATCGTTGGATTAGAAACTAGCAGTACTTTCTTGCCTAGCTTCAGATTGGCCATCTGTTGACCCAGTTGATCTAAACTCGAAGGTGCGTTAGCGCAGCTCAACGAAGTTATCGCAATCTCATAAGACTGCTCTGGTAAATTTACATTAATTAAAGAAGTCATTGCTCAACCCCAAACAAGCGCCCGTGGGCTGTATTCTATCGCAATCTGGGAGTGGGGGAGATGAGGCAGACAAGAATAACCATGCCCCAATGACAAATGACAAATGACAAATGACTAATAACTAATGATTCAATATATTTAGGAAGTATTGTGGAGAAAAATAAATGTTTGCAATTGCAGCTTACATCGGCTTTTTAGCTTTGTTCTTCGGTTTATCTGTCGGTCTGTTGTTCGGTCTGCGAACTGCCAAGATAATTTAATCGAGAGACAGATCCAACTTATCAACCGATCAATCTTAAGGGACGGGCATTCTACCTGTCCCTTAATGTGCTTAAAAATAGCATCCAAAAGTTGGCGATAAATCTGTTTAACTCAATTAATCAATAGCAAACCGTATTGAACTAAAGTAATTTTTTAGACTATACTTTGTAAGTAGTCGAACAATCGCCTAATCGATTCGTTTGTTGCCCTACCAAAACACTCACTAGTACGATCGCTGCTCCAATCAGTTGAATTGGCATTAACGTTTGATGTAACACCAGAAAGCCCATCAGTGTTGCAACTAAAGGACTCATCAATCCCAAGGAAGAAACAGCTGTTGCTTTTAATCGTTCAATTCCCCGAAACCAAAGCATATAAGCTAACCCAGTTCCCACCAAACCCAAATAGACAAATCCCAATAGGTTTGTCACACTCAGGTTAGTCAACGGTTTTTCAACAACTAGGGCAATAGGTAAAAGAATCATCCCGCCGATCGCCAATTGCCATGCCGTAAACACCAGCAGGGAAACTGGACGTTTCCAGCGTTTGGTTAATGTCGTTCCTAAGCCCATTGTTACTGCTCCCGCGATCGCAGCACCAATTCCGATCCAATCAAGACGAGCCGCAGGACTGAGAACCAATAAACCAACGCCAATAAATCCGGTAATGGCAGCGATAATTGAGCGTTTGGATGGTTTATCGCCTAATAATAGCCACGAAAATATCACCACTAACAACGGTTGAATTGCTCCGGCTGTTGCTGCTACTCCACCGGGAAGGCGATAGGCTGCCACAAATAACAAGGCTTGGAAAATACCAATATTCAACCCTCCCAGCAGCAAAATCCGCCACCACCAAATACCTTTGGGGAGTTGTTGCAAACTTGCGGTTAACAAAATACCGATAGGTAGCGATCGCAATGCTGCAACTAACAACGGATGATTCGGTGGCAAAAGTTCTGTTGCCACAATGTACGTAGTTCCCCAAATTGCTGGTGCTAAGGCTGTCAGCGAAATATCAAACCTTCCGGCAGTCTTTATCTTCATGGATTTTCTCTTGACATCAAGATACTTGATATCGAGATTTTAGCATTTATCTTGATGTTAAGATATTTGATATCAAGAAATTTGCATCAGCAATCAGCACAATGGCTTCCGATTCAGTCGATATAATTTTGGCGCAATGGCAACGTGAGCGTCCTGATTTGGACGTATCGCCAATGGGAGTAATTGGGCGGATGGGACGGGTAGCCAAGCATTTTGAACACGCAATCCAAGAGACGTTTTCTCAGTTTGGTCTGAATCTTGGGGAATTTGATGTGTTAGCTACCTTACGTCGTTCTGGCGCTCCTTACCAGCTATCACCAACGGCATTGTTTAATACTTTGATGGTTTCATCGGGCACAATGACCCATCGCGTTGACCAACTTGAGCAAGCTGGGTTGGTACAACGAATTCCCGATCCGAGCGATCGGCGCGGCACTTTAATCACATTGACAGAAAAAGGTTTCAACTTAATTGAGAAAGCCGTAGAAGCTCATGTTGCCAATGAGCATCGCATCCTCAGTGTTTTGCAGCCCTCAGAGCGTGAATTACTGATTGTGCTTTTAAGAAAGCTCTTAGTTTCATTTGAAGGAGAATAGCAGCAACCTTGTTATTGAAGAAGAATTCAGAAGTCAGAATTCAGAAGTCCGAATCAAGACGCTCGCAGACTCGCTACCGCTACGCTATCAGTCGGGGATTCAGATCCGCGACTTTCTTGTTGACCACCAAATTTTTAATTTGGTGGGGGTGCAAAAACGCCGGTTATTCATCCACCAGTCGTACAGAATTCATTCTGAATTCTGTTCAATAAAGAAAATCAGAACAAAAAAACATTTAGTCTGGATCTAAACCCTTGACTAAATGTTTTGCACAAAATCAAATATTTATCCTACAATAGCTGGACTTGCTACCTTCTCCTGTCTTTGGGAAGGTGGACGCATCCCCAAACCAAGTAAATTGAGCATTTCTCGATCGCTATCGTAATCTGGACAGGGAGTTGTCACCGTCAACATTTTGTTGTCGTCGCTAGAAAAGATAGAATTGGCTCCTGCCATAAAGCAGAAAGCTTGTTCAACTTGAGAAAGTCTCGCCCTACCAGCACTCAGACGCACATCAGAAGCTGGCATTAAAATTCTGGCTGTGGCAATCATCCGCACAATATCCCAAATGGGGACATCAGGTTGATTTTCTAAGGGTGTGCCCGGCACTTGTGAAAGAATATTAATTGGTACTGACTCTGGATGCGGATGTAAATTTGCCAGAGTTTGTAACATCCCAACTCGGTCATCGACAGTTTCGCCTAAACCCAGGATACCGCCGGAACATACAGTAACATTTGTCTGACGGACATTCTCGATTGTATTCAAGCGATCGCTATAAGTTCTCGTAGTAATAATTGTGCTGTAATATTCCTGCGAGGTATCTAAATTATGGTTGTAGGCGTAAAGTCCCGCTTCTTCTAATTTCCTAGCCTGATTCGCCGTCAACATACCCAGAGTGCAGCACACTTCTAAGCCCATTGCGGTTACATCCTTGACCATTTCCAGGACTTCCTCAAATTGTGAGTTATCCCGGACTTCGCGCCAAGCAGCACCCATGCAGATGCGACTAACACCAGTTTCTTTAGCTTTCTGGGCGATGTTAACAACGGTTTCCTTTTCTAGGAGTGCTTCCGCCTTTACCTCTGTTTTATAGCGCGAAGATTGGGCACAGTAGCTACAATCTTCTGGACAACCTCCCGTTTTAATGGATATAAGCTTACAAACTTGTATTTTTGTTGGGTCATGATATTGGCGATGCACGCTAGCAGCTTGATAAATAAGCTCTAGCAATGGCATATTGTATATCGCCCGAATCTCTAATTCCTGCCAATCGTAGCGTATTCCCACCACATCACTATCCTTCTTGTAGATTGGGTTGAATCTTGAGCTGTCTTTTGGTTGAATTTCCTGCGGTACAGCGTTTGGGCAAAGCGATTTTATCGAAGTTATGCCCCGCACTGTGCTTTATCACCCATTGGCTCTCAATCCTTGCGCTCTAGATATTAGACATCAGCTTATCAAGATTTTGGTGGAATGGCAGATTACCAGCAAAAATACTCACTCTGTCTGTTTTAAAGGGCATTGGGTAAAACAGTTCTAACTGCTGCTGCTAAACCGTAGGTATGAGAGAATTTATAAAATTTAGAGAATGTGCTGGGAAGAGATCCCGTCGATTATGATATCAGAACTGCCACTAATTACTAGCGATCGCCTATTATTACGAGCGGCGATTCATGAAGATATACCCCAAATTCTTAAATACTTCATTTATAACAAAACTTATCTCACCCCATTCTACCCTCTATGGGCTGATGGTTTTTTCACTGACGAATATTGGCAATATCAGATAGAGAATAGTTTTCTGGAATTTATTAATGGGCAATCATTAAAGCTATTTATTTTTACAAAAAAAAATCCTACTGTAGTTATTGGAACCGTAAATTTTAGCAATTTTGTAAGAGGAGCCGCTCATTTTTGCTACGTGGGATATAGTCTTGCTGAAAGTAAACAAGGTAAAGGATATATGACAGAAGGGCTAAAAGCCGCAACTCAATATCTATTCCAAGAGTTGAACTTTCACCGAGTTATGGCTAATTATATGCCTCACAATCGGCGCAGTGGCAATGTCTTAAAAAGGCTCGGATTTGTTATTGAAGGATACGCTAGAGACTATTTGTTAATTAATGGACAATGGGAAGATCATATTATGACAAGTCTTACAAATACTAATTGGCAAGCACCAAAATTTTAAACAGCTATTTTCTAGTAGTGTAGAGATACCGAGCTTATTTTAATAAGTTCGGTATCTCTATGTTATATTTATACACAGTTAATTAATAACTTGAGACATTAACTTGCAATATCTATAAATTCATAGTAAATCCATAATAAATACACAACAACTCCACAAACAAATGCAAGAGTAATATTTGTTCACCATCTGACTAATAAGACAAGGGGTGAATTTTTTTTAGATGATTGAGGAGTTTTTCAAAATGTCTATTAATTCTATAAAGCGCTTATCTGTATTTTCTACTATCTTCGCCTTTGCTACCATATTGCACGGAGTGGTTTTGGCAGCACCAGTTCCAACTTCCCCCACTACACCACCCTTAAAAACTCAGAATAGTCCTACCGCACACCAAAAAATCAAACTTACAAACCAACAGCGTCAACAAATACAAGTGGCTCGTCAGCAAAGAGATAAGGATATTGAGGCTTTATTAAACCCCTCTCAAGCCACTAAATTTAAGGCAGCACTACAATCCCGTCAGAGAATTAGAATAGTGTTAAAATCTTTGGATCTGAATCAAGATCAACAAAAACAGGTTCAATCAATTTTGCAAACTTATAACCAACAAGTAAAACAAATTTTATCTTCACAGGCATCAAAACCAACATCAAACTCAGTAGGAATTACTTCACCAACATCAAATCCAGTAGGAACTACTCAACCAGTATCGCAACCAATTAAAAAGTAAAAAATTCAGTTTGATTTAATTAAGGTTAAGTTTCCGAAGACTGGCGGATTTGATGCAAACTTCGGTTAAGCCAGTCTTCATACCAATCATAAAAACTTAAAGGCTGCCCCTGGTCGCTATTTGGATGAGAATCATCAGGGTCGGTATCATGGAAAAAACTACAAAAATCCAAAGAAGCAGGATATATTCCATTATCATTAGTACGGTCATCTATCCAGATTTTTCCTGATTGCTCCCCGGTAATGACTAATATTGCATCAATTCCACAACCATAAGTTGTAATAGTGAGAGTACCCTGGATAAACTTATTGTCAAAATAAGCATCATTTATATTGTTGATAATCAAATCTAAATCATTCCACGCTTCTGTTAAAAGAAATGGTTTAGAGAGAATTTCGTACTTCTCTTGGTATAGTTTTTCTGCGGTTATATCTTCATATTCAATTCCTGATAGTCCAGATAAGCCGTATCCTGGCCCCGCACCACCATTGCCAATTTCTAACAGAAAGTTTTTATATTCACTTGGTAAACTGATCTTGTATCTAGATTCAAAAACTTGAATATCTTTGTTACTCAAGCAAGGTTTTAATTGATATTGGTGTGATTCTGAGCCAAAAACCTCAAATGTAGCGTCTAAAATAGCTAATTGAGTTAATTTTTTCTTTAATTGCAAAACTTTATTCATTATGCGCTCTAGATTTTGATGGTGGCGCTGCCATATTTTAGATATGGTCGCTTTTTGTGTCTATGCTGATGTTGAAGCCAGAGGTAGTATTAAGGGAAGAATGAATTAAGCTTTGCTCGTAATGACTCTGGCTGAAACTCCAAACTACAAAAATTCTAGCAATCCTCTTCTCTCCCTCAACTACGAAAGCGCCTTAGAATCTCTAGGTGATGACTACTATGATGAGGTGGCAGCAGCAGAATTTCCCCAACACCTCTTGCGTTGGCGTAACGATGCACTACTACCTCGTTTGGGTTTAGACCCCCAAGTAGTCAAAGACGAAGATTTCATCACAGCTTTTGGCCAGTTTCAGGGGCGCAAACCCTTGTTAGCACTACGTTACCACGGCTATCAATTTGGTGAATATAACGGACAATTGGGTGATGGTAGAGGCTTTCTCTATGGACAAGTCCGCGCCACTGATGGCGAATTATACGATTTTGGCACAAAAGGCTCTGGGAGAACGCCCTACTCCCGTGGAGGCGATGGTATGCTCACGCTCAAAGGTGGAGTGCGGGAAGTTCTGGCTGCGGAAGCACTGCACCACTTGGGTGTACGTACCTCGCGCTGTTTGAGCATGATTGAAACAGGTTTACCCCTCTGGCGGGGCGATGAACCTTCACCTACCCGCTCATCTGTGATGATTAGAATGAGCAGTTCTCATATTCGGTTTGGCACTTTTGAGCGACTGCACTATTTTCAGCGTCCAGATTTAACTAAGAAGCTGTTAGACCATGTAATTGAGCAATATTATCGACACTTAAGCGCTGAACAAGATAAATATGTCTTGTTTTACGCAGAATTAGTGAAACGAATTGCAGAACTAGTAGCGCAGTGGATGGCAGCTGGCTTTTGTCATGCAGTCCTAAATACTGACAATATGTCAATTACTGGAGAGAGTTTTGACTATGGCCCTTACGCGTTTATCCCAACTTATAACCCATCCTTTATAGCTGCATATTTTGATTATTATGGACGCTATTGTTACGGTAATCAACCAAGTATTTGTAAGTTGAATTTACAAATGCTCCAAGAACCTTTAAAGGCGATTCTTGATAAAGACGAAATGGAAGCGGCATTAGAAAGGTTTGATGAATATTATCAAGCTGAATACAGTTCTTTGATGTTGAAAAAGTTAGGTTTTGTGGAACTGTCACACCCACAAGCTACGGAACTGTTGAATCTAACGGTTGAATTCTTGAAAGATAGCCAAGTTGGTTATCACCAGTTTTTTTATGAGATGGCTCGGACTTTTTCATCAAAATGGCGAGATGAGCCAGGTTTTGTGATGAATAATTCAGATATTGTGCCAGTACCGGGTGCGTCGGGAATCTTTGATGATTGGTGCATACTATACCATAAAATCTTGAATTATTTTGATAGCGGCCGTACCGATGTAATTGCTCAAACACTAGCTGTTCATAATCCTAAAACGGCACTATTAAGACCTGTGATTGAGTCTACTTGGGAAGCAATTGCTCAAGAAGATAATTGGCAACCTTTTTATCAGTTAATCCAGGCGATTCAGTCTAGAAAATAGTAAAATCACACCTATTTTCTTTTTAATCTGGACAGCTTATTGAGATTATATCTGGTGTAATTTACACAACGAATAATCTAATAAGAGACGTTGCATTGCAACGTCTCTACAAAAATTTTTAACTAAATTGTATAGACATAGCAATCCAAATTGAATTGCGAGAAAATACGTAGGTCGGTTATCTAAATATAAAAGTAAAATTTTATTCAGCCTTGGTGATTAGAAATCACGGCTACACAGACTAAACTCTAAAGTTCTGATGCTCTAAAACCTACCTCAGAATTATTTTTGCCTGCGTGGGTTATTTTTTAAGTCCGCGTAGGTGGAGGATAGTTTATGTAGAAGCAAATTTTATTCACTTATTGCTTCCAAATTTCTCTATCGCATCTTAGAAAACCTTAAAAAAATGAATCAGATATACATATCTTATGCATGGAAAGATAACAAGAGTGAATTAGGTAGTCAACGCGAAGAATTAGTCGATAAAATTTGCACTGCACTTATTTCTGAACGTTACAACTTAATTCGCGATCGCAACTATTTAACGCTAGGTAAGAGTATACACGACTTCATGCAGGAAATCGGGCGTGGAAACTATGTAATTGTCGTTGTCAGCGACAAATATTTGCGCTCTGAATACTGTATGTTTGAAGCTATTGAAATCATGAAATGCAAGGATTATGAACAAAAAGTTTTTCCTGTGGTTTTACAGGATGCTAATGTTTATACCAAAGAAGGTAAGACTGAGTATATAAAATATTGGAAGCAACAGAGTGAAACACTAAAACAACTTATGGGTTCAGAATTATCTGCTCATGAAGATTCTGCAATGTATAATGTTGCTGAAAAAATTATGGAAATTTCCCAGAAGATTGATGAATTCATGTTTTTTATCTCGGATAAATTAAGCATTGATCCGTCTCAAAACTTTAATGGATTTATCAATCAGCTTACTGATGCTATTAAAAATGATGCTGTTAAACTCAGAAACAAAAAGAGTATTTTAGTTGCAGGAACAGGATCTTTTGAAATTCCTAATGAAATCAATTGGTGCGCTCAACAACTTGGTAAAAAAATAGCAGAATATAACTATAACTTGATAACAGGTGGATGGGAGGGAGTAGATTATGTTGTCGCTGATAAGTTTGCCGAAAAAATCGCGCAAAAAGATATCCGCCTAACCGATAAGTTAACTCACGTTGTTCCGCGAGGAAAACAACCTGTATTTAAGGGCGGAAAAGTCGAATACACGGAGTCAGG
Organism: Nostoc sp. C110; assembly: GCF_043099725.1. Taxonomy (GTDB): domain Bacteria; phylum Cyanobacteriota; class Cyanobacteriia; order Cyanobacteriales; family Nostocaceae; genus Nostoc; species Nostoc muscorum_A. The sequence goes on from NZ_CP171148.1 coordinate 450,768, forward strand.
TATTAATGAATGGCTCGATTGTTTGCAACATTCAGATTTGGTGATTCTTGTGGGAGGTGTTGGTGGAACGTATGAAACTTATCTATATGCTAAACAAGAAAAAATTCCGGTGATTCCTATTGTCTGCACTAATGGCGATGCCAAAAAAGTATTCGATGAAATGCTGGCAAATTGGGATAGTAAATTAATGGGAAATATCTCACCGGAAAAATTTAAGTCACTAAATCAATATATCAATGATCCTTCAACAGCAGAAGATGTAGTCAATGATGTTATGGACATCGTTAACGAAATTATTTTTGCAAAAACTATGCTAAATACCCAGGGTAAGCTCATCTAATTTGGTATTTTGAAAGTCTGCTATCCCTTCTTGACAAGTCATATCAAACCCGGCTTGCATCCCACTCATAACAAAACTTTTTGCCAATTAAACCTGATTTATGTTGAAACCTAGAGTTTTTTAAAAGACATATTGATGTAGGTTGGGTGGAGTGAAACGTAACCCAACATTACCACCTTATTTATGTTGGGTTACGCTAACGCTGCACCCAACCTACGAAACTACAAAACTACGGTTCTCAAGGTAGACGAGGTTTATGTTCCCGGACGAGAGCGGATATGATCGGGTATATGATGGCGATCGCCTAATATTTCTAACAAAGGGCCATTAACGTCAAATTTAACCATACTTACCGACGCGACCAAAATATTCACCCGATAGCGATAGCGTCCCAAATCAATTCCCAGTAAACTGCAAAGCATAATCCGAATCGTGGCTTTATGGGAAACCACTAAAACATTACCTTGGTGATGTTTTTCTTGAATTTCAGCAATTACAGGCATAGAACGGTTAGCAATATCTACCGCAGTTTCTCCACCTAGTGGTGCATTCCAAGCGGGTTCTGTCAACCATTTTACATAGTTTTCTGCGTAATTCTCTTGGGCAAACGATTTACTCTTCCTTTCCCATTCGCCGTAACTACCTTCTCTAAGTCCATCACGCAACTGCATATCCATACCGATAGCATCACAAAATGGCTTGGCAGTTGCAACTGTGCGCTTCATCGGGCTAACATAAACAGCTTCCCACTTCAATTTTTGATAAACATCGGCAAAACCGGATGCCATCTGCATCCCCTCTGTTGTCAACTCCGCATCAGTTTCACCGCAGAAGTTACCACTTTGACTAAAAGTGGTTTCTCCATGTCGCAGTAAATATAAATTGAGTGTCATAGCTTATATCGCGATTGGATAAAGGAGTTGGTGCAAAAACAAAGTACCATCAATCTCGGAATCGATTATGTGACAGCAGGACAAAGTAATCAACCAAAAAAGTCAATCCAAGACAAACTTTTGAAAAGTTCTACTTTTCTCTAACTCTCTGTGTCTTCTCCACTACTAACTAAATTGCTGGGCATAAAACCGCGCGTAGCGATGCTCTAGAGCTAATAATTCTTCATGGGTTCCTGATTCAACAATTTGTCCCTGTTCGAGAACTAAAATGCGATCGCACCGTCTCACGGTTGATAAACGGTGAGCAATAATAAATACTGTGCGTTTTTGCATCAGTCTTTCCAGCGCTTCCTGTACCAGTGCTTCTGATTCAGAATCTAATGCTGATGTCGCCTCATCAAGAATCAATATTTGGGGATTAAGGAGAACCGCACGAGCGATCGCAATTCTTTGTCTTTGTCCTCCTGATAAGTTTACCCCACGTTCGCCTACCCAGGTCTGATAACCCTCTGGTAGTTGGCTAATGAACTGATGAGCATTAGCAATCTTCGCCGCCTCTTTAACTGCTTCCATGTCAAAAACATCTTGTCCAAAGGCGATATTTTGGGCAATTGTCCCCGAAAACATGATGGTTTCTTGAGGAACAATCCCAATTTGTCGCCGCAGACTATGCAGCTTCACATCCCGAATATCAACATCGTCAATGAAAATTTGACCAACTTCCGGGTCGTAAAAACGGGGAAGGAGATTGACAAATGTGGTTTTACCAGCACCAGAAGCACCCACAAGTGCGATCGCTTCACCTGGTGATACCAATAAACTGATATCTTTTAATACGGGTTCACCAGGCTTATAGGCAAAGGAAATATGACGATATTCTATTTTGCCTTTGACTGGGGGGAGAGCGATCGCATTTATCTTTTCGATTACCGTCGGCTGAATTGCCATCAATTCAAAAACCCGGTCAACAGATGCTTCACCCTGCTTAAATTCGTTGTAGTTGTTAGTAGTATGACCGATGGGATCAATTAACAGCGCCGCCGCCGCCAGATAGCTGAAAAAATTCGCCACTGTTAAGTTATTTTGGGAAATTTGCCACGCTCCCACAATCAGTAACGATAACGCACTTAAGGCTTCCAAAAATCCCACAATGGGAATTTGAATCGCTTTCAGGCGTTCGGCTGAGTATTTAGCTTTAAGACTGCGTTCTGCTTCATGGCCAAAGCGGGCAATTTCGTAATTTTCGGCAGCAAAAGCCTGTACTAAACGAATACCATTGAAAACTTCCGCGAGGATGGCTGATAAACCCGACACGCGATTTTGACTTTTTAAGGAATACTTGCGTAACCGTTCGCCAAACCAGCCAACTAAAATACCCATCAGTGGCGCAACAATCACCGTTGCTAATGTCAGTTGCCAATTCAGGTAAATCATGTAAATCGGAATTGCCAACAACTGCAAAATGCAGGGGATAAAGTCGTGAAATCCTTTATTTACCACTTCGCCAACCCGGTCAACATCTTCCGTGAGGCGGTAAGATAAATCACCTGCTTTTGCGGTTTCAAAATAGCTGAGATTTAGCTTTTGCAGATGGGCGTAGACTTGCTGGCGGAGATAAAAAGCAACTCTCAAAGAAGCTTTGGCCATGTACATATCTTGTATAGACTGAAACAAGCCTCTGACAAGAAAGACTAAGGCACAGCTGCCAGTTATTTGAGCGATCGCTACTACATTACCCTGTGCAAAGGGAATTGCCAATTTACCGGCAAGATTTATCAACACTAATGTCGCCAGCACGTATCCCAAGATACCAATGAGTCCCTTGGTGATGGTTTTCCACTGGAGTCGGATATAAGGCAGTAGTTGCCAGTAATTAGAACGCGTTTTCAAGCTCGAAAGTCCACAACGATATTTTTCCTTTGTTTGACGCTAGCAGCTTTTGGGGAGTTTCTGAACACTTAACTAATTAGTTACAAACTGTTTTAGGGTTGATCATAGAGTTTCCCGGTGTTCTTTTATGATTAAAGTGGAATGTTAATTTGAGGGGTATTGCTTTATGAATCTGGAAGAGTATTTCAATGCCCTTGCACCAGATGACATCCGACTCAAAGGAACCCGTATTGGGATTGAGAGCATTCTTTACGAGTATATCTATCGCTCTAAAACACCAGAAGAAATTGCCGAACAATTTCATACGGTGACGTTAGAACAGGTTTACGCCACGATTTTGTATTACTTGCATCATCGTTCAAAGGTTGATGCTTATCTGGTAAATTGGTTGGAATTTTCCCGAACCATGCGCGAAGAACAACAGCGAAATCCATCTCCTGCCAGGATGAGGTTTCGACAGATTCAGGAAGAAAACGCTGGAAAACAGTTGCAGGAAAGCTAATGGCAATCCGGTATCTGTTGGATGAACATCTGAGTCCTACATATCGTTCTCAACTTGTGCGACGCAACCCTGAATTGGTCGTGCGAATCATTGGGGATTTAAATGTGGCACCGAAGGGTACTCCAGATCCAGAGATTTTGATTTGGTGCGAAACCAATGGATTTATTTTGGTGACAAATAATCGTAAGTCGATGCCCAGACATTTGGCTGACCATTTAGCTTCAGGTCGCCATATTCCTGGAATTTTCACCATAGATGCAAACCAAAGCATTGGACAAACTGTTGAAGAATTAATCATCATAGTTGAAGCTTCGTTTGAGGATGAATACCAGGATCGAATTGAATATCTACCCCTGAGCCAATAGGTTAAGACAAGAGACGCGATAAATCGCCGTCTCTACAATAGTCAGTCCTTTGTAGAGACGGCGATTTATCGCGTCTTTGTGATCATTCATCGCGGTTTTGTGATCTAGAATTTTCATCAAAAAACCTTAACCGAACCAACGTATTGCTTCTACACCTCACTTATCCTAAAAAATTAGCCCCCTCCTTACTTGCAAGGAGAGGGCTAAACTTATCTGAGAAATAATTCGTAATTTTCTGGTTGAATTACGAATTACGAACTACGAACTACGAATTACGAATTAATTAATATCCGCCTTCTTCTTCGTATTCTGGCTGTCTTTCCTTAACTTTCTTAGGAATATTCACAGGCTTCGGCTCATCTTCCCAAGCATCACCTTCTACATCATCATAATCATCGTATTCGTCAACATAAGGCTTGCTGTAAGGCTTGGCTTCATACTTTAGCGGCTGCGGTTGTTGATACCTGTCGCTACCCGTTGCTTCACTCCAGTTATCTTCTTCCTCGTCTTCTTCGTATTGAATAGATTCATACTGCCGCGCCTTCATTACCTGACGCTGTGGCCTTTCTTCTTCCACATAGTCTTCATTCCATTCCTCTTCCCGCGCTACGGGTTCGGGGGCGCGAACTCTCTGCTTGGGTGGCTGTAATGGCACACCACTAGGAAGTTGATTACCTGGTGCAACTTGGCGTGGCGGAGTATAGCCGTATTCTTCTTCTGCATCCCTCTCCCACGGTGCTTTGCCGATACCCAAACGCTCTAACAAACCAGTTGTCAACTGATTCACCCGTTCTTCGGCTCCCTCAAACACAATCAACCGATTGGGGCCAGTACTGACAATTTCATCTACTGAGAACTCGTAAGTACTCAAAAATTGGTCGGGAATTTGGGGTAATCCTAAAGAAGCGATGACTATAGAGTTAAGCTTCCCGGTTTCGCCGTTGAACTTGAAGCCCCGGACTTTGCCTAATACTTCACCTGTTTCTGTAATTACTTCCCAGTTAATCAGATTGCTGAGAGATTCAACTTCGATATCTTCTATTACATCTTCGTTATCAACTAAGATGACATCACCAATCTGGCTGATGTTGTTGAGGTACATGTAGCGCGGTATGCCCGAAATGGAGATCAGGCTGTCTCGCAAACCAAGAGCCACAACCTCTCGTTGATCAATATCAACCCATACTTGACTGATGATGCCTAGCCGCTTGCCGTTGTCGCGGGTAATCACCTGGGTGTTTAATATATCGGAACGTCTAATTATCTGTTCGGAGGTCATTCTATACCGAGTCCTGATCTCGAATCCGGTTTGTCTATACACTATTATTAACAAAAACTCAAGCAGATGTATTGGATGATTGTAATTTAATCCCCAAAACTTGAGTGTAGGCTCCTCGTGCTTGAGTAACGCCAATTGTGCGTTCGGCTGATTCTATCATCGGACGACGCAAACTCACAACTATAAATTGCGCTTGTTGTGACTGTTGCTTAATCATTCTAGCTAATCGTTCTACGTTTGCTCCATCTAAAAACATATCCACTTCGTCAAAGGCGTAAAAGGGCGATGGACGGTAGCGTTGAAGAGCAAAGATAAAGCTCAAGGCTGTAAGTGATTTTTCTCCCCCAGACATGGAAGCTAGGCGCTGTACAGGTTTGCCTTTGGGATGTGCAACTAAATTAAGTCCACTGCTAAAGGGATCTTCAGGATTTTCGAGTTGTAGGAAGCCGTCGCCGTCTGAAAGAATGGCAAAAATTGATTGAAAGTTTTCATTGACAGCATCGAAGGCTTCTTTAAAGGCAAGTTGCCGCAATGTGGTAAAGTTTTCAATCCGCAAAAGTAGTTCGGTGCGTTCCCCTTCTAGTGTCTCTAATTTTTGCGTGAGTTCTTGGAGACGGTTTTGAGTGCGTTCGTATTCTTCCAACGCCAGCATATTAACAGGTTCCATTGCCTGTAAGCGTTTGGTAAGCGATCGCAATTCTTTCTGCAATTCTTCCAAATCTACCTTATCTGGAACTTCCGGCAAAGGATTTGGTAATTCTGCTCCCATATCTCGCAACTGGCTTTGCAGTGCAATTAATTCCTCCCGCCGCTTCTCTTGGGTTTCTTTGAGTTTTTCGATTTCCCATTGCAATTGTTGTTGGCGCAAAAGGTGCGATCGCACTTCCAATTCTGTAGCGTCGCGTTTTTGTTTCTCTTCTCCCAAATTCTGTTCCATAAGGCTCAGGTTGGCGCGGGTTTGGGTGATGAGAGTGCTGAGTGCTGAGTGCTGAGTGCTGAGGGTATTTAGTTGATTTTGTTGCGCCTTTTGTTCGTGATGATATTGGCTAATTCGCTCCTCCCCTTCTTGGATTTTCTCTTGTAAACGTTGTTGCTGATTTTCTAAATTTTTTAATCTTTGTTCAGCTTCGCGTAACGCTGTTTCGCGTTGTTGCAATTGTTGCTCTTGAATTTTAATGGTTGCCTGGATTTGTTGCCATTCACTGGGAGTTTGAGACGCTTCTAACTCTGCTAAAGCGTGTCGCAATTGTTGCAGTTGAGTTTCTTGTCCAGGTAATTCCCGCTCTAAGATTTCTAATCGGGATTGAGCAGTGGCTAACTTTTCGCTGTTTTGGGCGAGTTGCGATCGCGTCCCCTGTAATTGCACTGTTAAACTCTTAATGTCTTTCTGCAACTGTTCCAATTGCAATTGCTGTTCGCGCCGCGCTTGACGCGCTTCTGTGAGTTCTTGCGTCAGTTTTTTGGCTCTGGCTGACAAAGTAGCGATCGCTTCCGTACAACGCTCTAAAACTCGCTCAATATCCACCAAGCGACTTCTCAAAGCGATCGCTTCATCAGATTCCGCCGCTTCACCAGTTCCAAACCGCAACGCCGAACGATTGCTGTTACTACCACCAGTCATTGCACCGCTAGTTTCTAACAATTCTCCGTCTAAGGTGACGATGCGATATAATCCTAAGTTTTTCCGCGCCGCCTCAAGGCTGGCAAATACTACTGTGTTACCAAAAACATAACTAAATACATCTTTGTAACGGCGATCGCAATCGACTAAGTTAACAGCATAGTTAACGAAGCCACTGGCAAAACGCAGCGTTGCATCTTGAGTAAATTTAGGAGCATGAATTTTATTTAGTGGTAAAAAAGTTGCTCTCCCGGCACGTTTCTGTTTGAGTAGTTCAATCCCGGCTGCGGCTACACTATCATCTTCCACCACAATATGTCCCAAGCGTCCACCAGCAGCCATTTCTAAAGCTAGCTGATGGCGGGGTTCCACCTTTCCTAACTGCACAACCAAGCCACAAAGTCCAGGCATTCCCGATTGTAAAATAACTTTACTCGCTTGGGTTCCTTGGACTTCTTGCTGTGCTTGCGTTTGCGCCTCGATTTTATCCAACTGGCGTTGTTTTTCCCGTTGTTCAAAAAGTAACCGCTTTTGGGTTTCCTGTTGGATTTGCAATTCTTGTTCTGTGGCTGAGAGATTTTGGGCTAAATTCTGGATGGGTTCGCTAGAGGCGTTAAATTCCGTTTCAATTTGACTACATTCAGTTTGTTTTTGGGCTAATAGTGGTTCGTCGCGTTCAATTAGCTGGGTTTGCTCGGAAATTAATTGCTGTAACTGATTATTCCGTTCTGTGAGTTGTGCTTTTTCTGTGCGTTGCGGTTCTAGAGTATGCAACAGAGTTTCAATTTGACGATTGAATGCCGTTTGTTGCTGTACCCATGCTTCCGAGGCTGAGGCAATTTCTGCGGCAGCTTCGCGGGAGGTTTCTAGAGATTGGTGGGCTTCATCCCTTTGGTGTTGGGAAGACGCGATGAATCGCGTCTCTACAATTTGGGTTTCGGCAATTTCTTCTAGGGAATGACGGTGTTTTTCAATTTCTTGCTGAGTTTGAAGCAGACGTTTGGCGGTTTCTTGGGAAGCTGTTTGTAATTCGGTTAACTGGCGCTGGAGTTGTTTACGTTCCGCTTCTTGGGTGGCGAGGGTAGATTGTACCGCCAAAAGTTCATCTTCTCCCAATGCTTTGACATGGGCATTGAGTTGTTCAAGTTCAGCAGTTTTTTGGACAATTTCAGAATTTAGGTTTGTGAGTTGGGTTGAGAGTTCAGTAGAATTGCGATCGCCTGTTTGAATTTCGTGAACTAACTTTTCTTGTTGTGCTTGCAAGGATCGCCATGATAAAACAGCTTCCCAGGATTGCTTCGCTAGAAATTCCGTGCGGAGTTTTTGATATCTCTCAGCTTTAGCCCGATCTTGAGAAAGGCGATCGCGTTGTGCAGTTAATTCTGTCTCAATAATCCGACAGCTATCTTCCTTTTCCTTCACCTCATCTAAAGTTGATTTGGCTTGAATGATTTTGCGATCGAACGCCGCCACCCCTGCCAATTCATCAATAATTTCCCGCCGTTCCCGCGCATTCATCGAGATAATACTGGTGACATCCCCTTGCAGCACCACGTTATAGCCTTCAGGATAAACCCGTAGGTTACTTAATTGCTGATGCAACTCTGTCAACGTGCAAGCTTCACCATTGATATAGTAATTCGACGTGTAACTTCCTTGGTGAGTGACTCGCAGCCTTCTAGTAACACTCCACTCTGCCGATTTTGAATTTTGGATTTTGGATTTTGGATTTTCTTCCCCTGCTTCCCCTGCTCCCTCTGTCTCCCCTGCCTCCTCTACTTCCTCCCTTTGCGCCTTTGTGTCTTTGTGTGAGATTTCATCTGACAAATCAAACGTCACAGTGACGCTAGCTTCAATAGAAGCGCGTCCTTTAGACGTTTGGGTGTTATTTACCAAATCTGGTAAGCGTTCGGCTCGCATTCCCTTAGAACTGGAAAGTCCGAGGCAAAATAGCAGTGCATCTAGAATATTAGATTTACCCGAACCATTTGGCCCAGATATGACAGTACACCCCGGCAGCAAAGGGACTGAAGTAGTACCGCCGAAGGATTTGAAGTTGGTAAGTTCCACGCGCTTGATATGAACCATAGGCGCTGGTTAACTGGGCTAATGAAGAACAAGTGTATCAACTAATTAAAAATTCGCAAGAGGGTAAGGGGGAGAATTCAGGATTATTATAGACGCGTAGCGGCTTGAGGCAAGCTACCACACGAGGCAAGAGAGACGCAGAGGAGGGAGGAAAATGGACTGAATTAGTAATGTATAGTAATTAACTAGTGCCTATGTCGTAAATATGCAGCCACGTAACCCGCAGCTAATCTGGTTATTTATCATTGCTCTTCTGACTGTACTTGTTAATAATTGTCTGAGTTTTCTCCTCAATCAATTATCAGACATATATAAATGGAAAGATGTAATTCCAAATTATGTAATCTGGCTGCTAGCTTTGATTATGTCAGTGCTGTTTGCTTATTTTAGCTGGCTAGCTATTCATATTCAGAATAATAGCAACAGTGGGACACAAAGACCTACTAACAGAGTTGATCCCAAATTGCTTAAAGATTCACGAGGCAAGTTTTTAAGGGTTTTGAAAAGCGATATTGAGGAACGGCTAGAAAAATCGTTATACAACAACACAGTTTTTATTCCCCTTGATATAGAACAACAGGGTAATCAGTCACCATCTCCCCAGACAAGCAATCAAAACAAACAAATCAATCGCCTATTAAGCCCAATTAAACCAATTTGGTCTTGGATAAGAAATGGACAAAATACTCCTCTGCCTCCAGAAACCAAAATTGTTGATATTTTTAATCAAGAAGACGGTAAATTATTGATTTTGGGTACACCAGGTTCAGGTAAAACGACATTGCTGCTGAAACTGGCAAAAGAATTAATAATGAGTGCTGACGGAGATGATGAAAATAAACCTATTCCAGTGGTTTTTGAACTAACTAACTGGCAAAAAAAGCAAAAAATTACTGATTGGCTAGTAGAGCAACTAAAATATCAGTATAACATCTCTGAAGATATTGCTAAAGAATGGGTCAATACTAATCAAATATTGCCTTTTTTTGATGGTTTAGATGAATTGAAAGAAGACCAAGTAGATTGTATTCATGCTATTAATGATTTTATCAAACAATCCTCTCAACATATCCATTTAGTTGTTTGCTGCCGCTCCCAAGAATACGATAGTGGTAATACACTGCTGCGGGAGCTAAATGCAGTATTTGTGCAACCGCTAAATCCATCTCAAATTGAAGTATATTTTAGTCTTGCAAATCGTTCAGATTTGTGGAATGGAATTAAAAGCAACCCTGATTTATTGGAGTTGGCACAGTCGCCTCTGCTGTTGAAGTTTATGGTAGAGGCTTATAAACAAGCTCCAACTAGAAAATCGCAAAATTTCATTTCTCCTGAAGTCTGTCGTCAGTCTTATCTTGATGATCTATTCGATACCTACATCAAAGTTAAGCTAGATGAAACCCAACAAAGCAAGTTATATAAACTAGGAAAAGAGCCAAGTAAAGAAGATACTAAATTTTGGTTATCTTGGTTGGCTAATAAGCTGAAAGATAACAAGCAGACAGAGTTTTTAATTGAAAAAATGCAACCGTATTTGTTAGATGATTTTTTATCAAAAGTGCTATATAGTCTGATTATTGGGCTGATTATTGGGCTGATTATTGGGCTGATTTTTGGGCTGATTATTGGGCTGAATAGTGGGCTGATTATTCGGCTGATTATTGGGCTTATTTTTGGGCTTATTTTTGGACTTGAGAGAAGTATAAAACCTGAAGAAGCCTTCCAAATATCTTGGTTAAAAATGCGAGATAATTGGAAAAAAATAATGGGATGGCTGATTTTTTGGCTGATTTTTGCGCTGATTATTGGGCTGATTATTAGGCTGATTTTTGGTCTGATTTTTGGGCTGATTTTTGGGCTGATTTATGGGCTGATTTATGGGCTGATTTATGGGCTGATTTATGGGCTGCAAAGTGATATAAAAAACAGAACAATTCCCAATCAGGGTATTTGGAAATGTGCCAAAAATGGTTTAATTATTGCTATAATTACTTTTCCTATTATGACAATGGCTTATATGCAGATTTGGCTAATTCAAGGAATAAGCATTGAGCCAATCCAAGTGCTGATTTCTGGCCTTGGTTCGAGTTTGGGATTTGGATTGATTTTCGGAGGTGCTGCTGTCATCAAACATTGTGTTCTGCGCTTTATTCTCTGGCGGAATGGCTCTATTCCCTGGAACTATGCTCAATTCCTTGGCTACGCGACTGAACGAGGGTTAATCATCCAATTAGGTGGGCGCTATCGCTTCAAGCACGACTTGCTACGGGAGCATTTCGCCAAACTTTGATACTGGGTATTCCATATAGTGCAATTTTGTTCTCTTTTCTCAGACGTAGGACGATCGTATTTGTTTGTTTGAGATAATCGTTATTACAGTTAGTATAAGCTGTCACATTATTACTTTTATTTAACGTGAGTTTGATGGCTCATATAGTTTCTGCCTAATTATTTCCATCAAAAGACCTCTAAGAGGGTGTTTATAAATAAAAAATAAAGAGCAGGACATTCATTTCCCAGGACACGTATTTTAAAAGAGACAGTCGTCGTATTTGAATCGGATGCTATGAGTCAAAAACCTTATCCTACAGACGTTTCCGATGTCGAGTGGGATTTGATAAAATCAATGATTCCAGCAGAACGTAAGCGAAAGCGTGGAAAAAAGCGTGAAGTAGATATGCGCGAAGTAGTAAATGCGATTTTTTACATATTGCGTGCAGGTTGCTCGTGGCGAATGATGCCTCATGATTTACCTGCATGGCAAACAGTATATTCATATTTCCGACGCTGGGAGCGTAAAGGGGTATGGCAAAAAATTCATACCGTATTGCGATCGCAACTGCGTAAAATTGAAGGACGAGACGTAGAACCATCTGCTGGAATTATAGACTCTCAAACGGTTAAAACAACTGAAAAAGGAGGGATTGATGGTTATGATGCCGGAAAAAAGATTAATGGTCGTAAACGCCATATTCTTGTCGATACGATGGGTTTACTTTTAATCGTTGTTGTACATGCTGCTTCAATTCAAGACCGTGACGGAGCAAAGCTTGTACTAAATAAAATTCGATATTCTTTCCCCAAATTACATTTAATTTGGGCGGATGCTGGATATGCAGGAAAACTAGTCGATTGGGTCAGATATTTTATTGGTTGTGTAATCGAGATCGTTAAACGCTCTGATGACACTTCAGGTTTTAAAGTATTACCTCGACGTTGGGTTGTAGAGCGTACACTTGCATGGCTTGGTCGTTATCGTCGTCTAAGTAAAGATTACGAATATCATCCTCAAACAAGCGAAACCATGATATACGCCGCTATGACGCATCTAATGTTACGTCGATTAGCCCACAATCATCGTTGTTCAACTGCTTAAGATTTATTTTATAAACACCCTCTAAGAGATTTTACTACACAAATCTGCTTTTCTGAATTGGAGAGGGACAGACTTTAACTTTAGTTCAAGGCAGGGAAAGGTTTGTAGAACTCACATCACGTTTATTTAAGGAAATCAAAAACAGGACTTACATCTGCGTAAATCCTGTTTAGTTTTCATGCCAATATTAACTGAGAACTTCAGTTATTATTTTATGGTTTTTTCACAGTTTCAACTTTTGCTTCCACCTTCACAGTCTTCACACCTTGAACTTCCTTAGCCAAAGTTTCAGCTTTCTTGAGTTCTTCAGCAGAAGTCGCTGTGCCTTTGAGGATAATTTCACCCTCTTTGTTTTCAACCTGTAACTTATTGCCTGGTAAACCTTTGTTTAACTTGGCGCTAACTTCAGTTTTTAAGTCGCTCTTAACTTTTGTTGCTGCCGTTTTTTCAGAACCGGTTTTAACTTTAGTATCTGTGCTAGTTGCTAAAGGAGTTGTTTGTATTCCTGGAACTTTGGCAGCTTCATTTATCTGTGAAGCGGGTTTTGCTGGTACTTGAGCAGCTCCATTAGTAGTGCTAGGAGTTTCCGAACCAGTTTTAGGAGCCTCTTGGCAGCCAAAAGTACCAACTACCAAAATGCTACTAACGATTAATAGAATTAGCTTTTTCATTATCTATCTCCGAATTGATTACTGGAAGCAATTAATTTGTGTGTCATGGTGAGGAGCAGATGTTAAAAAGCAATTAAATGTGAAGTAGCAAAAGTGTCCAAGCAATTACTCAGGTTACTGGAAATTGAAACTTGAACGATTTGTTTAGGCTAAGATTTTGCAGCCATTTTTGAGAAGCACCAATTCAATTTTATTGACAGTTGCTTACCAAGATACCTCTATATACGGACTGTAGCTCCTATGAATTTAATGTAGATGCTGAGGAGCTTTTCCAATGATAAACTATGCAGCCTTAAAGTAGTAAATCGATGTTATCAGATTTGGATCAGTTTGGCGATGTCTACGCCTATGCAGCTCAAAACTTCATGTTTTTGCAATACTGTGCCAGCAAAATTACCAACAAAATGTTACTTTAGAAAACTATGGCTTACTTAAAATGCCCTAAATATTCAGGAAATATCAGCCAATGCCCTACCTCACTTCTGCCAGCGAAATTAGTGCTATTGTCGCTGAATACACCAATGTCAAAACACTGTGGATCGATACAGAAGTAGCTGACTATAAAAGTCGTAATCCTAGACTATCGCTGATTCAGGTGTTAGATAATCCTCAAGATATGAGTGGCGATCGCGTCTATCTTTTAGATGTGCTAGACCAACCTAATATCATAGCTGAATTTATTCAAAAAATTATGATAAATTCTGCCATTGAAAAAGTTTTTCACAATGCCAGTTATGATCTAAAATTTCTCGGTAACAAGAAAGCTAAAAATATTACTTGCACTTTAGAAATGGCAAAAAAAATTCCCTATCATATTTTGCCATTACCTAACTATCAACTCAAAACCATAGCTACAGCACTTTGTAGCTTTAACAATATCGATAAACAAGAGCAAACCAGCGATTGGGGAAAACGCCCCCTGACTGAAGAACAGATAGAGTATGCTTATCTAGATTGTATTTATCTGGCTCAAATCCACTCAAATTTATTAGGTTTACAAGCCAAAGCCAACCCCGAACCCGCAACGGAAGATTTAATCTCACTAAGTACTAGATACTCACAACTTGAGCAACAATGGAAGTTGTTGAATTCAGAATTTGAGCATTTGCAAGAACGTATGAAAAAAGCGATGCAAGCTCAGAATATATCTGAAACTTCTTATCATAAACTGACTAGTTACGATCGCACTACAGTCAAAGCTACTTTTTCAGAATTGGCAAGGTTAGCACAAACCCAAGATATTGATTTAGATTTTCCCATCACCCTAACTCAGAAACTCCAAAAAGATTTAGGCCCAAATCTAGAACAACTGTCTGTAGATATTGAAAAAACTACCTCTTGGCGGCTAACTACCAAAACTCAAGAGGCTGAAACAGAAGATGAGTAAATTGTCCATAAGGCTACAAGTGTCAGAATTTATAGAGTTATTGTTTATAGCAAATCTTAAGATTTCAAATATATTTTTTTCAAAAAGTATCTTAAAAAACATGAGCCACAGTAGCTTTCTGCTCAGAAATCTATTGTCAAGAAGTAAAGATATGACAATAACAAAGAGCCGAATTGACAACTTTTATACTTTATAATTGATGTTTTTCCCTTAATATAACTATTAAATAAATATATTGAATATCTGGTAAATTTGTTAATTGACTTGAAACGTCTATCCAAAGTTAGAATAACGATTGAGTTAAAGAATTAAAATCTAGATTTTGGTACTAATTACGTTCAGGTGTTATGGCAGTTTATATTAAATTATGAGACGGCGTTTATTTAGACAAAAGCGAACAAAGGTAAATCAAGTATTTACTATAGCTATTTTTACTACATTGACAGCAATTAGCAGTGTTTCTTGTAGCAAGAATGACAGTGTTTTGGTGACAGAAATCGGAGTTAGTACACCTAGCCGTCGTTCAGCTACAGCATCCAGAGGTGGGGAATTCTATCTTCAAGGAAAGAATCAACATTTAAACGGCGATTTACAAGCTGCGATCGCTTCCTATAGTAAAGCAATTAGTCAAAACTCTCAATATGGCGCAGCTTACAACGGCCGGGGATTAGCCTATTTTGATTTGGGAGACAAAGAAAAAGCGATCGCAGATTACAATCAAGCCCTCCGCATCAACCCTAACGACGCTGAAGCTTACAATAACCTGGGCAATGCCCGCGCCTCACTAGAAGGTAACAGAGAAGCGGTTAAAGATTACAGTGAAGCAATTCGCCTTAATCCCAACTACGCCGAAGCCTACAACAACCGGGGAAATGCCCGCGCCGCCAATGGAGACAGAAAAGGGGCAATAGACGATCTCAGTCAAGCAATTCGCCTTAATCCCAGATATGCGATCGCCTATAATAACCGAGGAAATGCCCGTGCTGCCAATGGAGATCCAAAAGGTGCGATCGCAGATTACAATCAAGCCATTCGCCTCAACCCTAACTTTGCGCCTGCCTACAATAACCGAGGAAATGCCCGCGCCACCAATGGAGATAGACAGGGGGCACTCAAGGATTTAGAAAAAGCAGCGAGCATTTTTCAAAGTCAGGGTAACAACGACTTATACCAACAAGTGATGAAAAACATCAAAGAACTGAGACAGTAGGCAAAAGGTTAGGGAGAGGTGTAGGTTTTTAACACCAAAAGCAAAGATGAAATACGCTCAACAACCCCAGCAAGACAAACAACGTGTGTAATTACTAGCCAAACGGTTGCGATCGCTCGGTGTAAATCCTGATTCTCTCACCTGAATTGCTATCAAGATTCATTTATAAAATAAAGATGTACTAATAACTGAGGAACGGGAAATCAATCATGCTAAATTACGATCCATTAGCTTGTTTGCCCTCATCAGAGGAACTGCCAGACTCTGACGATACGCCAGTGGATAATGAATTACAAGATTTGATTCCCGGTTTACTCAAAGCGCTTCTGGCAATGGCTTGGCCAGAACGTATGGATTGGTTTTTTGGCGTAGATATGGGTATTTATTATGACCCAGACTTACCGCCAATAGTCCCAGATGGGTTTTTGAGTCTGGGCGTTGAGCGATTTTATGATGAAAACCTCCGCCCCAGTTACGTGCTTTGGGAAGAGAAGAAACTACCGATATTAGCGCTGGAAGTGGTATCTAAAACATATCGCGGTGAGTACTCGACTAAGAAAGCAGAGTATGCAAGATTGGGAATTTTGTATTATGTAGTTTACAACCCATTTCGTCGCCGTAAGCCACGTTTAGAAGTTTACAAATTAGTTAACAATAGTTATGAATTACATGATGGGAATCCAGTTTGGTTGCCAGAAATTGATTTAGGAATTGGCATAGAACGAGGAACGTATTTAGGCATACCACGGGAATGGATGTATTGGTATAACCAACAAGGACAACGGTTGTTAACACCAGAAGAAAAAGCTCAACAAGCGCAGCAAGAAGTTCAAGTCTTACGAGAACGGTTGCGATCGCTTGGCGTAGATCCTGATTCTCTCATTTAAATTGATATCAAAATTCATTAATAAAATAAAGATGTACTAATAACTGAGGAAGAGTAAACCCATCATGCTAGAGTACAATCCATTAGCTTGTTTGCCTTCATCAGAGGAACTGCCAGACTCTGACGATACACCAGTGGATAATGAATTACAAGATTTGATTCCCGGTTTACTCAAAGCGCTTCTGGCAATGGCTTGGCCAGAACGTATGGATTGGTTTTTTGGCGTAGATATGGGTATTTATTATGACCCAGACTTACCGCCAATAGTCCCAGATGGGTTTTTGAGTCTGGGCGTTGAGCGATTTTATGATGAAAACCTCCGCCCCAGTTACGTGCTTTGGGAAGAGAAGAAACTACCGATATTAGCGCTGGAAGTGGTATCTAAAACATATCGCGGTGAGTACTCGACTAAGAAAGCAGAGTATGCAAGATTGGGATTTTTGTATTATGTAGTTTACAACCCATTTCGTCGCCGTAAGCCACGTTTAGAAGTTTACAAATTAGTTAACAATGTTTATGAATTACATGATGGTAATCCAGTTTGGTTGCCAGAAATAGGTTTAGGAATTGGCATCGAACGAGGAACGTATTTAGGCATTCCGCGCGAGTGGATGTATTGGTATAACCAGCAAGGGCAACGGTTTTTAACACCAGAAGAAGACAAAAAACTTGCTCAACAAGAAGCTCAACAAGCAAAACAAGAGGCTCAACAAGCCGAACAACGCACTCAATTATTAGCAGAACGGTTGCGATCGCTCGGCATAGATCCTGATTCTCTGTCCTGAATTGCTATCAAAATTCATTAATGAAATAAAGCATAACAATTGCGTAGACGCATTAGCGAAGCGGTAGCGACTTGTCGTTAGACATCGCTTGGTGTAGATCCTGATTTAATCTAACAGGATGTTTTAAAAGTCCTCTGCTCGGTAGCAAAACGTTTTAGATCCCCCTAAATCCCCCTTAAAAAGGGGGACTTTGAGAATTTTTCTGCTTAAAAGGGGGTTTAGGAGGGATTAAACCCTGTATCTGCTCACACACACTATCAAATTGATTTAAAACTTGACTATTTGTAAACCTAATAATCTTTAAACCATAGCCTTCTAGAATACGTGTTCTCTCTATGTCATAATCTTGACCTTCATCTGTAAAATGGCTATCCCCATCAATTTCAATAACTACTTGTAAAGTAGGACAGTAGAAATCAACTATAAAATGATTAATTGGTCTTTGTCTTAAAACGCGAAATTGAAAATTACTCAGATATTCACACCACAGCTTTTTTTCTGCTGGGGTCATATTTTTGCGAAGTTCTTTTGCTCTTTCTACAAGCTTTGGATTGTAAGGTAAATGGAAATTGTTACTGTTGAGGTTGTTCGTCATAGTTTCTAGTGTTTATCCCTTTACACTCCTTGAAAACATAGGAAAAAGTTCTTAAAGTCCCCCTTTTTAAGGGCAGGGCTGTTTCATTCCCTAAAAGGCGCTGATTTACAAGCGTTTCAAGTAAAAAAACCAAGTGACTAAAAAATCTGATTGGGCAAGAAAATGGTATTCGCACTTAAATTTGCTGGTTGAAGTGGTAGTTTTTCTTTTTCCCACTCAAGCAAATTTCTGACTCATACTCTTGACAAAATCCCTAAGAGATCGAATGAAACAGCCCTGCTTTTTAAGGGGGATTTAGGGGGATCAAACCACATTCTACACAGCATCTAGATGTGTGTACACGGTAGCGTCCCTTGTAGGTAAGAGGTTGGGGGTTAAGTTTGAGAGAAAGAAGTTGCACAGTACGTTAATCAGTATCAAAGACTCGCTCACGAGTATCAAAGACTCGTCCACGAGTATCAAAGACTCATTCACGAGTATCAAAGACTCGTCCACGAGTATCAAAGACTCGTCCACGAGTATAAAAGACTCGTCCACGAGTATCAAAGACTCGTCCGCGAGTATAAAAGACTCATTCACGAGTATCAAAGACTCGTCCGCGAGTATAAAAGACTCGTCCACGAGTATCAAAGACTCTCGCGCGAGTATAAAAGACTCGTCCACGAGTATTAAAGACTCATTACAGCAATTTTGATTTATTTAGAAAATACTCTCGCGTTCTTCTTTGCGCCTTTGCGTGATACAAAAAATCTTTCCGTCCTGTAATTATGAATTACGAATTACCCATTACACCCATCACCCTATCAAGACTTGCACTCACACTTTCAGCGTGTGGTGACTTCAATCGCTGCAAAATCTCTAAAGCTGGTTGCAAATAGGATATCGCTTTAGTGTATTCACCCTGCTGTTCTGCCAAACCTCCTAACCACCACAGATTTATGGCTTTGGTTTGGACATCACCAATGCGTTCTGTTATTTCCAAAGACTGATTGAAAAGTGCGATCGCTTCATCCACATCCCCTTTGTTGGCGTAGATATTCCAGACATTGCAACGTCACTGCTTTGGTTTGGACATCCCCAATGCGTTCAGTTATTTCCAAAGATTGATTGAAAAGTGCGATCGCTTGCTCCACATCCCCTTTGATGGCGTAGATACCTGCCAATTGGTGCAACGTCGCCGCTTTATTTTGGACATTTCCAATGCGTTCATTTATTTCCAAAGACTGATTGTAGAGTGCGATCGCTTCATCCACTTCCCCTTTGTTGACGTAGATAAATGCTAGATTGTGCAACGTCGCCGCTTTACCTTTGACATTACCAATGCGTTCAAATATTTCCAAAGACTGATTGTAGAGTGCGATCGCTTCATCCATTTCCCCTTTGTTCGCGTAGATACCTGCCAGTTGGTGCAACGTCACCGCTTTGCCTTGGACATCACCAATGCGTTCTTTTATTTCCAAAGACTGATTGTAGAGCCTGATCGCTTCATCCACTTCCCCTTTGTTGGCGTAGATACTCCAGAAAGTTCAACGTCGCCGCTTTGCCTTGGATATTACCAATGCGTTCAGCTATTTCCAAAGACAGATTTAAAAGTGCGGCCGCTTCATCCACTTCCCCTTTGTTGGCGTAGAGAATTCCCAATTGGTACAACGTCGCCGCTTTGCCTTGGATATTACCAATGCGTTCATTTATTTCCAAAGACAGATTTAAAAGTGCGATCGCTTCATCCACATCTCCTTTATCGGCGTAGATACGTCCCAGACAGCGCAACATCGCCGCTTTGCCTTGGACATAACCAATGCGTTCAGTTATTTCTAAAGACTGATTGTAAAGTGTGATCGCTTCATCCACTTCCCCTTTGTTGAGGTAGATATTTCCCAGACAGTGCAACGTCGCCGCTTTGCCTTGGACATCACCAATGCGTTCATCTATTTCCAAAGACTGGTTGTAGAGTGCGATCGCTTTATCCACTTCCCCTTTGTTGAGGTAGATATTTCCCAGTTGGTGCAACGTCGTCGCTTTGTTTCGGACATTACCAATGCGTTCAGTTATTTCCAAAGACTGATTGTAGAGTGCGATCGCTTCATCCACTTCCCCTTTGTCGTCTTTCAGTATCCCTAAATGATGATAAATTGATGCTAATTCTTGTTCGTCTTCTGCGGGACAAAGATTTAAAGCTTGTTGGTAATAGTTTAATGCTCGATCAACCTCACCCATTTGGAGTTCACAACAAGCAATTTCATTGAGAACATTATGATTTTTAGTAATTTCTAAGGTTGATTTGCATAGATGTATTGCTTCCCGAAATCGACTTTGATTCCGCAAGTGTTCCGCCAATGAACTAGCTATTTTCACCGCAATTCCTTCATCCTTCCCCAACAAAGCCAAGCGATGAATTTCTAACGTTTGTGCCTCCGTCGAACTTTCCACCTCTTCGCACCACAGGCGATACAAAAGTTGTGTAGCTTGTTTATACAACTTATTCTGCGTTGAATTGAGGATAATATTCACGCAAAGACACAGAGACAATTGCAAAATTATTTACTTAGTGTTGTACCATTTGTCTAAATAAGACTACAGACCCAAACCTGGAAACCCAGATTAAATCTGACTTTCTTCATTTTTAATTTTTAATTTTTAATTGATATGTCTCTTGCTCCTTGGCGAGGTGCGATCGCTCATGCACTCCATCGCAACCGCAGCCTTGTTTATGCCCGTTACCTGCAACTAGCAACAGTGCAACCCAATGGCCGCCCCGCTAATCGTACCCTAGTCTTTCGCGGCTTCCTAGAAGATACAAACCAGCTAAGATTTATCACCGATACTCGTAGCGCCAAAGCTGACCAGATACAGCAACAACCTTGGGCAGAAGTTTGCTGGTACTTCCCCAATACACGAGAACAATTCCGCATCGCTGGCGATTTGACCCTAATCAGCAGTGATGATTCTCACCAAGATTTACAGCCAGCCCGGATAGCAATGTGGCAAGAATTAAGTGATGCGGCGCGTTTACAGTTTGGTTGGCCCTATCCTGGTAAACCCAGAATCACAGAAGCAGGAGCTTTTGAGCCATCACCAGCCGATCCTATTGAGCCACTCCCTAATTTTTGTCTCCTGCTACTCGATCCGGTGCAAGTAGACCATTTAGAATTACGCGGCGAACCACAAAATCGATGGCTTTACCACCGTAATCAACAGCAAGAGTGGTCTAGCGAAGCAATTAATCCGTGATTTAGTCAAGAGTCAAAAGATTGACCCTTAACCCTTGACTTTTAACTAAATGCCAGCACCATCTAGAAATTGCTGGATGGTCTTATCTTTGAGGTTGCACCAGCGAGAATCGTGGGTTGGCTCATCCTCTTTGGTGGCTAAACAACCCACTAAAACAGGAGTTTTTTCTGAAGAATTAGTGCGCTGAAGAGTTTGTATTTGTTCTTCCAACGCCTCAATCCGGTCTACTAAAGCACGAATTACTTGAGCTTCCGAATCTGGTAAATTATTGTGTTCAAGAGGTGAAACCCGAACTCCAGAACGATACATGATGCGCCCAGGCACCCCTACCACAGTACAGTCTGAAGGTACATCCCTTAGAACAACAGACCCAGCGCCAATACGAACATTATTACCAATTTGGATATTGCCCAGTACCTTTGCTCCAGCCCCGACTACGACGTTTTCACCCACAGTTGGATGGCGTTTACCACATTCTTTACCAGTACCCCCAAGGGTAACACCTTGATAAATTAGGGCATAGTCTCCCACGATCGCAGTTTCACCAATTACTACACCCATCCCGTGGTCAATAAACACACTTTTTCCAATTACTGCACCAGGGTGGATTTCAATTCCAGTCAAAAACCGAGCCAAGTGAGAAATCAGGCGAGGAATAAAAGGAAGACCAAGCGTATACAGCCAGTGAGCCAGCCTATGGAATAGCAGGGCTTGCAAACCAGGGTAACAAAATAAAACTTCCAACCAGTTACGGGCAGCTGGGTCACGTTCAAATATGATACGAAAGTCAGCACGCAGTATAGATAGCACGAGATAGCACCCTCGGAAAGCACAACAAGCTACTCTCCCATATTATCGTCTCAGGTGTTACACATAAAAATTGGGAATGGGTAATGGGGAATGGGTAATGGGGAATGGGGAATTGGGCATTAGGCATAAATTCTTCCCAATACCTAACTCCTAACTTCACTGCTGCTCTACTGTCAGAGTATAATCACGCTTGACCTCAGAATTAAATGTACCTACCCAAATCCGATAAGTACCTCTTTTCCAGTTGCGATCGCTAACGCTAGCATCTTTTCTTTTGCCAGTATCATCGCCGCAGCGAATCGTATTTTGATCTGGGCCTTGAATGAGTAAAGTCGTGTCGGTATTGTTGCTATCGACTTTGATTGTTAGCTGAGAAAAGTCATTTTCCAAAACCATAATGTGATCTGGATTAGGATCGGCAAAACCAATACAGGCTTTTTGATCGCGATCGCGGTTACTTATGGCAGACAATGAGTAAGAACCACCTGTAAACCCCTGCACTGTTCCTGGTGCTGGATTAGAGTTTGTTGACACGGTAAAAGTACCAAAATTCGCTGCTGTCTCTGCTATTACAGGTGTAGCTGTGATGGTGGCAAGTATAGCCAACAACCAGCCGCCGCTAAACTCAAGTCGGGGGCGACAAAATTTCATAGTAGCCCTCCAACAGGCTGTTAAATTAGTAATGATATATACATATTCTAATGAAAAAATTCCAGTGAAATTTTCGTTGGTTGTGCCACATTAAAATGTGCCACAATTAAGGGTTTTGAAAGCAAACAGCTAATTGCTAGGCTATCTCTTGATATAAACAGCAGCTACAATTCCTCAACTGATGATTGGGATGTGATTACCTCTGTTGTACGCAGGATCTTGCCTCCTAAAGAAAACCCTTAACAGACGATTTAAATAACAAATAATACAGTAAATTTACGAAAATCTTACGGAACAGAAAAAGGCAGAAGATAAAATAATTTTTCACCTTCTGCACTTGAGCTTTTATGAAAATTTCATGAATTCTTGAGTTGGAAGAAAACGCCACCTTTGAGCGATCGCGTGTCAGTTCCATAACTGCTAACTGTGAGCGATCGCAGATTATCAAAAAACGGTTTCCCTAAAACTTCCGCTAGTTTGAGAATCGGTACTTGATGCTCTAACAAATTCTGACTCTTTGTCCAGTCAAGATATATATAGCCTTGGTTTGGTAAGGGAATTGCAGCAATACTATCTTGAAAATTGGGATTGTCAATTAAGGAATTATCCTTAGTTGTGAGAATTTCATTCATCGTTTCTAAGTCAGAAGTGAAAATTTCGTAATTTCCTAAAGTTGTATGCAATCCCCGCACTTTTGTTTCAATACTGAAAGATGCTCCTTCTTTAGCATCACTTTTTTTAGCCGCCGTAGTTAACTCTGTCCAAGCGGAGACTTTTTGCTTATCTATAGTCAGAGGATTAATGCTGAGTCCATTGGATGATGCGATCGCATCCAAACGAGCAATACCTTGTTCTACACTCTCAGATTTTTCCACCACAAAAATCCAATGAGGGGTTGTTTGCTCTTTCTCAGGTAACAATGCTATGGCATATTCTCCCTGTACCCAACTGAAAATATCTTCTGGTAAGTTTATACCCCAGCGTTTTTGAACATCTACTAAAGGTTTGGCTAACCGAGAAACCACATCTTCCCCAGAACCATATATAGTAGCTGTTGCTTGTTTCCAGAGTTTGGCTAAGTCACTGTCAGCCAAATTACTCAAATTTGAGCCAGAAATTGCCAAACCTGCCGACGCTGGAACATACTGCAATGCTCCTACAGGTTTAGATAGGGGTGCAGATGGAGTGAGAATTTCTGATGAAGTCAAAAATGTAGTTTCTGCTAGCAATCCTTTGGGATTCAACGCCAGAGAAATAATTTCACTGTTATAAAGTTGTTCTGAAAGTTCTAAGCCTTGCCATTTTGCCACAACGGGAAGATTTAAGAACGCTACAGCTAAACCTCCTTTGGGCAGTTCTTTAGTAGCTTTTTGGTATTCGGGGGAGCTAGTCAAATTCAGATCGGGCGCTTGGACGTTATTAATCGCGTCTTTCAAGACTTTCGGATCGTTGGCAAACAATACAAAGCCTTCACCAACAACTGCACCTGCAAGCAAATCCTTCTCTGGTTGGGAATTGTCAGAAATCAGCTTTACGCCTTTATATTCTTCAACAGCTAAGGTTGCGCCAGATAACGCCCGTTTGGAAAATAACAACTCGACAAACTCGCGGCTTTTCTCCGGTTGCTTGGTTGCTAGTGCTAACAGATATCCTGGCTGCTGTCCGTTTTCTGGATCGCGATCAATATCTAAGGTGGTGATAGCTAATGTAATTTCATTCCCTAACCAGGGTTGAACGTCTTGTTTATAATCTATGCCGCTTTTGGCGAATAAACTGGTTTTGAGTTTAGATAGTTCCTCTTCACGTTCCAACGCCTGCAACCGATCGGGATTCGTCAGCAATGAAACCATTGCTGGTGAAAGTTTTGATACAAATATGGCTGCACCAGGCTCAGAGGTAGAAGCAATGAGGTTAGCCGGATTTTTGGCGAAAAACCAGTAAAAGCCAGCGATCGCAATTAGCAATGCGATCGCACCTGCTACGATAAAACCAATAAATGAACGTTGCCTATTCACATTAAACCTTTAAAAAAGACGGTTTACAGCCATTTAAGCAGAAAGCCTAACAGAATTTATCAGCCTTCTTGAGAATCGATACTCATGCAA
This sequence comes from Nostoc sp. C110, assembly GCF_043099725.1. Classification (GTDB taxonomy): domain Bacteria; phylum Cyanobacteriota; class Cyanobacteriia; order Cyanobacteriales; family Nostocaceae; genus Nostoc; species Nostoc muscorum_A. Next base: position 475,453 of record NZ_CP171148.1, read on the forward strand.
AGGCAGAGATTTTCTGTCACCATAAATAAGATTAGGACTGTTTATAGGGAATTCTTTTAGTCAACCCATGAACCAGATTAGTGTAAAAGAACTGGCACAACGTCTTTCCTCTGGTGATGGAAGTATACAGCTAGTAGATGTCCGAGAACCAGAAGAATTGGCGATCGCTAACATTGAGGGCTTTGTCAACCTACCCTTGAGTCAATTTGCTGAGTGGGGACATGAAATACCTACCCTCTTCAATCCTGAAGCTGAAACCCTTGTGCTATGCCACCACGGTATTCGCTCTGCCCAGATGTGTCAGTGGTTAATTGCTCAAGGTTTTACAAATGTGCAAAATATTTCGGGTGGTATTGATGCTTACTCCATCTTAGTAGACCATTCAATTCCCCAGTATTAGCTTGTGTTTAGGTGCATTACTCAGATGGAACTTAATTCCATCTGGCTTTTGCTATTGTGAAAATAGCACTAAATTAGTTCAGGGACTAGCCATAATCTTAGCTGCAATAGCCGCAAAAATACGTATACAACAATACTTTTCTAAGTGTAGAATTATGCAAAAATAAGGCAGAAAAGAATCTTGTAAATTCAAACTCTTAGCTTTTGATGCAAAGCCTAGATTCTATTGAGAGCGCACTTTTCAAGAATAATGTACACGAACCTTAAAATTAATTATCACAATATAATTGTATAATTTGTTATCTTAATAAATTATTAATATTCCTTGTTTAAATCAAATCCAGAAATTTCTCCAGACTTTGATTAAAATTTGCCTCTAGCAAAACATATCCTATGGAAGTCCAGTTAACAAATCGGCAACAGCATATACTTTGGGCAACGGTACGTCACTACATTGCTACGGCAGAGCCTGTTGGTTCAAAGGCTTTGGGTGAAGAGTACGACCTGGGTGTAAGTTCAGCCACAATTCGCAATGTGATGGGCGTTTTAGAAAAATCTGGATTACTCTACCAACCACACGCTTCTGCTGGACGTGTACCTTCAGATTCAGGCTATCGCATTTATGTTGACCAGCTAATTACACCTTCTCTGCGTTCGCGCAGCGTGTCGCAGACAGACACTACACGAACAGAAACTTTAGGGCGAGAAATAGAGATGGCATTGCAAAAGCATCTCCAGTGGGAAGATCGGAGCTTAGAAACCCTACTGCAAGGAGCCGCGCAAATTTTAGCAACCTTGAGTGGTTGCATTAGCTTGATAACTATGCCGCAAACTACAACAGCACTATTGCGACATCTGCAATTAGTGCAAATTGAAGCTGGGCGGATTATGTTAATTGTTGTTACCGATGGTTATGAGACACATTCCAAGTTAATGGATTTGTCGCCAATACCAGAAGAGACACAACGAGATTCAGAGGTAGTCGATCGCGAGTTGCAGATTGTTTCTAACTTTTTGAATACCCACTTGCGGGGGCGAAGTCTGTTGGAATTAGCCAACCTCAACTGGAGCGAACTTGATCAGGAATTCCAACGCTACGGTGAATTCTTGAAAAATTCAGTTGCCGAATTGACTCGTCGCACTCTTGCGCCGACTGCCACACAAATTATGGTTCGGGGTGTGTCAGAAGTTTTGCGCCAGCCAGAATTTTCCCAGTTACAGCAGGTACAAACGATTATCCACCTGCTGGAAGAAGAACAAGACCAACTATGGCGATTAATATTTGAGGAACCAGAACCGGAGGATGCTGGTAAGTCAAGGGTAACGGTTCGCATTGGCGCAGAAAATCCATTAGAACCAATACGCACCTGCACTTTGATTTCTTCCACCTATCGCCGAGGTTCAATACCAGTAGGAAGTGTGGGAGTTTTGGGGCCAACACGCTTAGATTATGAAAGTGCGATCGCAGTTGTGGCATCTGCTGCTGATTACCTCTCAGAAGCCTTCAGTTATTTCAATCCTTAAGGGAAGCTAACGCGCCTACATATTGCAATATTTTCCGTGTAGACCGTCATTAGTCATTTGTGTTTACCAAGGACAAAGGACAACCTCACCAGTTGATGTGCAATCTTATTTGCGTAACAGCTTAATGTTTCGAGATAAGCTGCTACGAGTCTAGACGAATGAATAGTGCGATCGCAGGTAGATAGCCCAATTTGTAGTGGCAAAATTAATAATTAATCCTACTTAAATATTTCATGGTTAGAAAAATTGCCTTTGGCTTCCTGTGGTTAGGATTCGTTATTTATGCTTTTTTCCTCGCACCTCCTGAGCAACCCGGTACATTCGAGTTAATTAAAAACCTTTCTACTGGACAGTGGCAAGGCATTAACCCGTTAGTAATAGCACTATTCAACCTCATGGGTATCTGGCCTCTCATCTACAGTGCAGTAGTATTTATTGATGGTAGAGGGCAAAAAATACCTGCTTGGTTATTTGCTACTGCCTCTTTCGGAGTCGGGATATTTGCCTTGTTACCCTACTTAGCCCTTAGAGAACCAAATAATCAGTTTGTTGGTAAAAAGAATATCTTACTCAAGCTGCTAGATTCTCGTGTGACTGGGATTGTGTTGACTGTAGCCACAGTTCTTCTAGTTGCCTACGGTTTCAAAGGAGGAGATTGGGGCAATTTTGTGCAACAGTGGCAAACAAACCGCTTTATCAATGTAATGAGTTTAGATTTTTCCCTACTTTGTCTCTTATTTCCTGCTTTGCTAGGGGATGATATGGCGCGTCGCAGTTGGAAAAATCCACAGATATTCTGGTTGATAGCGTTGATACCGCTATTCGGCCCCTTGATTTATTTATCTGTGCGTCCACCTTTACCAGAAGTGTGTACAGAGTCCATATCCAAGCAGCCAGCAGTGAATTGAAGAACAAAGTACGTTTGTCGCAATCCAAAATGTATTACCCAAAGTCCCCTTTTTTAGTAGATTGGGGATTTTGTGTTGCGGGTGCGTAAATCCCAACAGAAAGTTTTTTCTGAAAGTACTTTACAAAACGCAATAAATTCTTTAAGATGTGTAACAGGTAGTCAAACCTACCTAATTCATCCGCAAATAATCGCATTTATAAAACAATGACAACAACCTTACAACAGCGCTCAAGCGCTAACGTATGGGATCGATTCTGTGAATGGATCACCAGCACCAATAACCGGATCTACATCGGTTGGTTCGGCGTAGTCATGATCCCCACCTTGCTAGCAGCCACTGCTTGCTTCGTAATCGCCTTCATCGCCGCACCTCCAGTAGACATCGATGGTATCCGTGAACCAGTAGCAGGTTCCTTGATCTACGGAAACAACATCATCTCTGGTGCAGTAGTACCTTCCTCCAACGCTATCGGCTTGCACTTCTACCCAATTTGGGAAGCAGCATCCTTAGATGAGTGGTTGTACAACGGCGGTCCTTACCAATTGGTAATTTTCCACTTCCTGATTGGCGTATTCTGCTACTTAGGTCGTGAATGGGAACTATCCTACCGCTTAGGTATGCGTCCTTGGATTGCGATCGCATATTCTGCTCCAGTAGCAGCAGCAACCGCAGTCTTCTTGGTATACCCCATCGGACAAGGTTCATTCTCTGACGGTATGCCTTTGGGTATCTCAGGAACATTCAACTTCATGATCGTGTTCCAAGCAGAACACAACATCTTGATGCACCCCTTCCACCAACTAGGTGTAGCTGGTGTATTCGGCGGAAGCTTGTTCTCTGCAATGCACGGTTCACTAGTAACCTCATCTTTGGTTCGTGAAACAACTGAAACCGAATCACAAAACTACGGTTACAAATTCGGTCAAGAAGAAGAAACCTACAACATCGTTGCAGCTCACGGCTACTTCGGTCGTCTAATCTTCCAATACGCTTCTTTCAACAACAGCCGTTCACTGCACTTCTTCCTCGCAGCATGGCCTGTAATCGGAATTTGGTTCACCGCCTTGGGTGTAAGCACAATGGCGTTCAACTTGAACGGTTTCAACTTCAACCAATCAATCATTGACTCTGAAGGTCGTGTGATTGCAACTTGGGCGGATGTAATCAACCGCGCTAACCTCGGTATGGAAGTAATGCACGAGCGTAACGCTCACAACTTCCCTCTAGATTTGGCATCTGCTGAATCTGCTCCTGTTGCTCTTACCGCTCCTGCTATCAACGGTTAATTCTCAAGCATTAACTCAATTAGCTAAATAAGAAAGCGCTCTCCCACTTCGGGAGGGCGCTTTTTAGTTGTAAGCTGTTACGCAAATAAGATTGCACATCAACTGGTGAGGTTGTCCTTTGTCCTTGGTAAACACAAATGACAAATGACAAATGACGGTCTACACGGAAAATATTGCAATATGTAGGCGCGTTAGCTTAATTATGACAGCGCATTCTTACTTGATCGTCTGGTAGTGTAAAAACAACTCACTTCCAACTTGACGAGTTTCGATGAGTTCCAGATGAGGAGCAGCAGTGGAAATAAAACCCTCTCCCTCCACCGGGGTGGGAGCGTCCTTTCCTCCATAAATGACGGGCCAGATTGTCAACCACCAATCGTCAATTCGCCCAGCCTTTACTAGAGATGCTGTTAAATAGCCTCCTCCTAAAGCAACGACCTTGTGAATACCGCGCTCTGCCATCAAGCTGTAGGCTCGATTCCAGTCCAGGTCTGTATCTCCCAAATCAATTAATTCAGCCAGTTTTTGCAAACTTGTTGTATCAGACCTGCGCTCCAAACCAGCCCGTGTCGTAAATATCCATCGCTCAATGTCCTCGCTCAAAAAAGGGGAGTCCAGCGATAGGTCAAGGGAACCGGAGACAACACAAACAATAGGCTGGCGAGACTGACCCCGAGCCTCGCGCGCTGCTAATAATTCGGGATTGCGAATTGAAAAAATTACGTCTCCAGCCCGAATCGTTCCTGCTCCTACCAGGATTAGATCAGCAAGTGAGACTTCATACTCTACGTGTGCTTGATCGGCTGCATCAGGATTACCGCCTGCTTGAGGATCTACGGAGCTAATCTTTCCATCGACCGTCATGGCAATAACTACAGTTGTTTGGATAGCTGACATGATTACGTTCTGACAGTTCTTTATAATTTTATCTTTTTGAATTCTTTGCCATGAATCCCCAATGGAGTATAAAGGGGAAAATTAGTCACTGAGGCAATATGAAATTCTTAGAATGGCTGTGTCAGCGCTATCCGTCACCTCCTTATCTGGCAAGCGTTTTGACCCTGGATATTTTTTTAACTGGAACTCCCTTATCCGAACCGTATTGCCTGCCACCTTTATTCTTGGACAGGTAAAATAATCTCAAATTCTGTCCCCTGTCCTAACTTAGAAAGGACGTTAATTTGTCCGCCATGAGTTGACATAATAGAGTAAGCTACGGTCAGTCCTAATCCCGTTCCTTTACCGACAGTTTTTGTTGTAAAGAAGGGGTCAAATACTTGTTTTTGCATTTCATCAGAAATTCCAGTTCCATTATCGGCAATGCAAATGCTCACACTCTTGGTTAGAGAATTGCTCAGTTCGGTACGAATTGTAATAGTAGGAGTTGTGATTTTTGCTTCATTTAAGGCATCAATAGCGTTATTCAAGACATTCATGATTACCTGATTGATTTGTTTGGCGTGACAACTCACTTTTGGAAGATCGGTATAGTTTTTAATGATGGCAATTTTAGTGAGTCGATGTTGCAGAATTAACAAAGTATTCTCAATTCCCTCATGAATATTTACGGCTTTGATATCTGCTTCATCAAGGCGGACAAAATTTCGCAGAGATAAGACAATATTTTGAATGCGTTGACTACCCTGTTCTATTGAATCTATTAGATTTGGTACGTCTTTGATTGTGTAATCTAAATCCTTTTCCTGGAAATAAGTTTGAATTTCAGTAGTAGGTTGTGGATATTGATGTTGATAGAGCCTAATACCACTTAGCAAGTCCTGGAAATAATTTTTTAGATGGCTAATATTGCCGGCGATAAAGTTGACTGGGTTATTAATTTCATGGGCAATACCAGCAACCATTTGCCCTAAACTCGACATTTTTTCAGCATGAATCAATTGGGCTTGGGTTTGTTGTAATTCCTGGAGAGTATGCGACAATTGCTGATTTTTGCTGTAGAGTTCTTGGGTACGCTGCTCTACTTTTTGCTCTAGAGTATTGTAGAGTAGGGCATTTTCGAGGGAAATCGCCGCTTGAGTGGTTAATAATTGGAGTACATCTAGGCGATCGCCCACAAATGCACCCATTGTTAGCTGATTTTCTAAATACAAAATCCCCAGTAAGTGCCCTTGGTTGCGAATTGGCATACACAGCGCGCTTTTAGGTTGATGCTGGCGCATATATTCCCCAATCACACTAGGCAGATGGGTTTTGAGATCGTCAATTACAACTGTTTCTAGAGTGTTTTTTACATACTGGATCAGTTTGACTGGAACACTAGGATGATTATCTAAAGGTGCTGTTTGCAACATAGTACCTTCTAAGGTGGCGATCGCTCGCACTTGCCATGAGCCATCTTGAAAGAGAATTAACGCACACCGATCAGCGCCAGCATTTTCGAGAATAATCTGAGTTAGCGTCTGGATTAATTGATCTAAGTGAATTGCGGTAGAGATTGCTTGGGAGGCTTTAAAAACAGATCCAAAGTCCAGCACTAAATTGACGCTGCTGGATGAACTTGATATCTGGGTTGAAGAGTGATTAAAGGTGCTGGATATTACAGTATTACATGGTGTTTCTTGCGAGTTGAATTTGAGGTTTTTCTGTTGCACAATCACTCGCAGAAGTTCTGGGTAACGTCGTTCTAAATTTTCTAGTTTGGCTTTTGCACCCCAACGGGCATAGGAGTAGTAAGCTTGTTCCATGTATGCTTGGGCAACTTTTTCTTTGCCCCAGTCGAGGTAGAAGTTGGCAGCCAGTTCATTGCTAAGTGCTGCTTCTTGGATGTAGCCATTTTTTTTTGCTCCAGCAATGGCAAGGTCGTAAAATTCCATTGCTGCGGTTTTTTGTGCCAGTATCCGATACTTTTCTGCCTCCACCAACTGGAATCGATGCAGATGATTCATGGGTGCATAATTTGCCCACTGTTGCATCGTGTCCTGATTTTCTGCTACCTGCTGTAAAATTCTCTGTTGTTCTTCGGCTGGCGATGTCGGAAATAAAGCCAGTTGCAGCAGCGAATCATAAAAGTTCAATATTGGAAGATTCACCGTAGCATATCCTGAACCGGAATATTGTTTGGCTTTGGCAGCATATTCCACTGCCAAATCCAATGCTTGAAACAGATAAGAAAGCATCAATTTGTTAACAAAGAAATGCCACAAAGCAGCACCATCATTACTTTGCTCATGTAAAGTCAGCATTGACCTTTCATCGTAGGCTACGCCAACTAATTCCCAAGGAGTAGTTTTTGACTCGATTAAATTCAAGACTACTTGGTAGTAAATATTGTTGTAATTGAGTGTGTGTTTTTGGTTAATTTTTTCTATTGCTGCCCCATAAATCGCTAATTCATCAGCTAATTTGGTTAATTCTTGACCAGCAATGTAAGCTTGCAAGCAATAAAGGTGGACAGCGTAACTAGCATAAATCAAATCTCCACTATCTAACCCACTGGTATAAGCTTGTAGTAATGGCTGGAGCATTGCTGTTACAGGCTCTTTCCAATGGGCGACACAAAGATGAACGACTACGAGGACTCTTGCTTCGTGTTCCCGATCTTGAAACTTGGACAGCAGTTGCAAGGCTAACTTCCCAAATTCATAACCTGTTGAGATACCGCTTGGTTGACCACAAAGCATGAGTCCATACCCTGAGTAAGCGAAGGCAGAAGCGGAAGTATTTCCGTATTTTACAGAAAGAGCAACTTTCTTTAGCACCACCAAACGATGAAGTTCAGGTTTTGCCATATAAGCAGGAGTTGTTACTTTAACTAAAACACGCAAGGCTGCACGTAATTCTGGATTCTGCATCTCTGGCAAATCAACCAATTCAGCAACTGTTTTGCCACTTAAGCTAGCTTCAGTTTCTTGCAAAGCCAGAACAAAATCCTCATCTGTTGGCTCTTGGGGGAACTCAATGCCCAGCGACTGCAAAAATTGCATACCTGTATCGATAGCGAGTAAAAATTTTCCTTGTGCTATGTAAGCTTCAATTTTTACCTCATAAACTTTAGCTGTATCAGCGATCGCTTTTGCGTGTTGTAAAATTTCCTGGGCGAAATCTTCCATTGCGTCAATTTCGCCACATAGAAAACTGGTTTCGCTGGCTTCGCTATACAAGCTTAAGGTCAGATTGTAGTCAGATTCCCAAGGGTTAAATGGTAGTAACTGGATACCTGTTTTCAGATAAGCAATTGCTGAACTGTATGCAGTTGAAGCTTTTGCCTTTTTTCCAGCCATGAGATTTAACTGTGCGAGTTCATGACGTTCTGTAGGTTGATGGAAATGTTCAAGCCCAATATTTAGCTGATTAGCGATCGCAAAAATCTGATTTTCTAGTTCAGCTTCCGGGGTATTTTGCCACAACAGGCGGCCGATTTTAACATGGGTTATCTGTTTATGATCTTCATGAATCAGTGAGTATGCGGCTTGTTGGACGCGATCGTGCAGAAATTTATATGTTACAGAATGAGCGATTTCCTGATTAGTTGCTTGATTTTCGTGCCCGGCATAAAACTTATAAACTTCGCTAGTTGGCAAAATCAAGCCGAACTCTAATGCTGTCCATAATGCGGCGGCGGTTTCGGTTGGGGATTGTTGGTAAACAATTGCCAATATATGTAAATCAAATTGATTACCAATACAAGCCGCTAGTTTCAAAACTTCCTGAGTTGCTGGTGTTAGTTTCTGCAACCGTTTTGTCATAAACTCCACCACGTCATCTGTCAGCGCTAGTTGCTTAACTTGGGCAATATCACACTGCCAATGCCCAATTTGAGAATTAAATTGAATGTAATTATCCTTATGCAGTGCCTTCAGAAACTGAGTAGTGAAAAAGGGATTACCTTTGGTTTTTTGATACACCAATTGCATCAATGGTTGTGCTACTTCCGATTGACAATTGAGAGTATCTACTAACAATTGATTCACACTTACTTGACACAGTGGACTGAGTGTGATTTTGTTAATTTTAGCTCCAGCATTGCCTATCTCATCTAATCTCAACATTAGAGGATGTGCGGGGAAGACCTCATTATCTCGGTATGCCCCAAGTAGTAACAGATAGCCTCTCTGGGATTGATCCATGAGTAGCTGCATCAGCTTCAGTGATGCTGAATCTGCCCACTGCAAGTCATCCAAAAACATCACTAAGGGATGTTCTGGTGTAGTGAAAACTTGAATAAATTTCACAAACAGCAGATTGAAGCGGTTTTGAGCCGCCATCCCAGATAGTTCTGTAGCCAAAGGTTGAGAACCAATAATTCGTTTTAGTTCTGGGATGACCTCAATAATAACTTGAGCATTTTCACCCAAAGCTGTGATAATTTTATCCTGCCACTTTTGTAAATGGGTATCGGTTTCACTCAATAATTGCCCCATTAAATCCCGAAAGGCTTGCACAAAGGCACTCAAGGGAATATTGCGATTAAATTGGTCATATTTGCCTTTGATAAAATAACCACGTTTCCCAACAATAGGTTTATGAACTTCGTTGACAACCGCAGTTTTCCCAATTCCAGAGAAGCCTGCTACTAGCATCATTTCGGTTGTCCCTTTACTGACGCGCTCAAATGCGTTGAGTAGGGTTTCTATTTCTGCTTCTCTGCCATAGAGTTTGTCGGGGATAATAAAGCGATCGCACATATCCCGTTGAGCAATTGGAAAAGTCTCAATTTTGCCTGTTTCCTTCAATTGAACCAAGCACTTTTCTAAATCATACTTCAGTCCCAATGCACTCTGATAGCGTTCTTCTGCATTCTTCGCCATCAATTTTTTGATAATTTCTGCTAGTACAGATGGAATTTTTGGATTTATCTGATGCAGAAAAGGCGGTACTTTCGCAATATGACAATGTACTAATTCCATCGCATCTTCTGATTGAAATGGTAATTCCCCTGTCAGTAGTTCGTAAAAAGTTACACCCAAAGAATAAAAATCTGTGCGATAGTCAATTCCCCGATTCATTCGTCCAGTTTGTTCTGGGGAAATATAAGCAAGTGTTCCTTCTAATACGTTGGGACTGATTAAAGTTTGAGTTTCTCTTGGCAGTAGAGATGCAATACTAAAATCGATTAATTTAACTTGTTTTGTTTCTGGATTAATCAGAATATTGGCAGGTTTAATATCTTTATGAATAATGCGATTGCGAATTAGAATATCTAACGTCTCACACAGAGATATAGCCAGGGGCAAAAATTCCCTAAGTGAATGTTGCTTTGCGCCCATCTCCGTTTTCAGAGAAATTCCCCCAAAGTCTTCCATTACGAGTGCATAACCATTCTGGTAAGGTTCCAGGCTGTAAGTTTGGACGATCAAGGGTGAGTTGAGATTTTTAGCGATCGTGTATTGATTGCGAAACTGTACTAGTTCAGAAAAACTGGGATAAGGATTTTTCAGCAGCTTGATGACTACAGGCTGTTGGTCACTCTCTCGAACTGCTCGATAAACTAGGGTTCTAGAACCGTTGTAGAGTTCTTCGCTGACTTGATAGCTGGGAATGGTAACTACACTGCTAATCATAATTCTTTTGAATTTTTAAGACCTTAGCATTTAGTGTTCCCAGATCCGCCCCATCAGTCAGAGATTGAGGTAAAGGGATTTTTTGGCTTTGACTACTCCCAAATCTTGATTCTTGCAGCGAATATTTAATCCTTTTTGTAGCAGATAGCGATCGCTATCTGTGCCCGATTTTCTGATCCCATCCATTCCACTTCTTGCAAAGGTGCTTTTTGCACTCTTGTTGGATTTGGGGGAAAGGTAAAATACAAAACCTTTCCCCCAAATCCAACAAGTATAGGACTAGCCCTTTCAAGGTGACTGGTAAAATCTCTTTTTTTCTCTCTCTGCGCTCTTTGTGCCTCTGCGGTTTAAAAGTAATTTTTATAACCACAGAGGCACAGAGAACACAGAGTAAAAAGATTAAAGAGGAATATTTTTACCTACCTTGAAAGGGCTAGTCCTAAAGTATTGGCTACTAAGTTGAATTTTAAAATACCTTGCGTTCAGCCAAATGGGATAGAACATCCTGGTGTGAGAACCAAACTTGCCGCAACTGCTTGCGGGCAAACAATTTCAATTGATCGCCCGCAGAGGCTGAACCTGGTTGAGTTGCATTACCATAACTAGTAAGCGCCATCGCTTTTACAGGTTGAGAAAATTCAATCGCAGCAACATAAGAATCACCAGAAACAGATTTGAAGCGCCCGTCTGGTAGTGGAACAAAATTGAGAACTCGGAAAATACCAAGTCCGCCATCGCCACCATTTGCAGGCAAATCCACATCACCAGACTGTAACCGGAAAACATCTCCCCATGCTACATCTAGGTTTCCATAGGTTTTTTCTACCTTAGCTGCAACAGTTAAGAGTGTTGTGACTGCACTTTCAGGATTAGCCAAGCCATCAGGTGTAGTCAGTGGAGAGTCTTCACTCCAGGGTTTGCTAAATACATTATCGAAGTCTATCGCATCTACCCAAGCAGCAAATAGTACTGCACCTCGGCTATCTGCATTGGTTTGTCGATCCCAAGCTGACAGTACATCAGCTGATCGACGAGCTAATTCGCTTCCGTACTTCCGGGCTGCTGGAATCAAGTCATCCAAAAGGCGATCTGCTAGTTCCATACGTGTTGAATGTTTATAGGAAACCATCTCATCAAAAGAGATTTTGTCATCCTCTGCTAACATCTGCACAGTACGTTGCGATCTAAACTCCATTGGCCCGCGTGGTGCCATATAAGGCGGATAATTATCTGGATTGAGAACCTGGGGAAACGTTGTTGTCCAAGGTGGGTCATTTGTATTTTGTAACCAACCGCTTTTTGGATCAATTACGCGCGGTAGATCCTGATATGAATGAGTTTTTGACCATAAGGTTTTAGATGTATCACCAGGTATTAAACCTTGCCAGTATTCAAAATTACCTTGTTGACGAATTGGTACTTGACCGTTAAAGAGGTGCATAATATGCCCTTCTTTGTCTGCATACATCACTGTAAACATCGGTAGTTGTAATCGTTGCAGGACAGCTTGAAACTGGGTGAGGTTTTGGGAACGTGCCATATCCCACCACTGCTGTAGTACACCAGGTTGGTCAAGACCCACAACACGCAGTGCCACAGCTTTACCATCTTTTCGTGATATGACTGGCCCGTGGATAGAACTTTCCACTACAAGTTTTTGTGAGCGCAGTGTACCGTCTTTTTGCTTCACTTTCAAAGATCGGGTTTTTGTCTTAAAGGCTCGGACTTGACCATCGAAGCGATAACCACGATCGGCTAGTTTGAGTTCGTAGTTATCCCAGCCATCATAGGTGTTTACTGTATGAGTCCAACCCAAATTATCATTAAAGGCGATCGCTAAAACGGGAATTCCTACCAGTGTTGCCCCGTAAGCATTAATTCCTGGTGCAGTAATATGTGCTTCATACCACAGAAATAAATCTGACCAAGGTAGATGTGGGTTAGCCAGAAGCATAGCATGACCATTTTCAGAATGTGATGGTGCGATCGCCCAACCATTAGATCCTGGTTTTGGCTGCTGCTGACTAACACCTGCAACTTCTTCTGGATTGGCAATAAAAGTGAAATTCAGTACCCGCATTTGGTGAGCCAGCACATCCTCGCCTTTGACTGGCAAGACAATTTCAACTTCATCAGCAATCAAATCCTTGTGTTTCTCAGCATAATCGTTAATTCCCCTGGCAAAAGCATCAAGATAACGACGAAACTTCGGATTTTGGGCCAAATACCAAGAGTGCGATCGTTCTGGTACTCCCATAGTTTGTACCCAACGATCTGATTCTAGATACTTTTCTCCCCAATATTCGGCAGCCCTTCCCCGTGCTTGACCGTAGAGATGCAAAAGCAGGTTGCCATGACTCTGCATCTGCGCCCAACCGAAAGCTTGGAAGGCACTTTGGTTATCCTTGCCATAAATATGCGGTACACCATAAGTATCCCAAAGTATTTCAGTTGTTTTTGGTGAAGAGCTAAGGCTTTGGTTTCCTACTACTAAAACAAAGATGAGCGCGAATAAAAAGGGTAAAACTCTCAAGATATAGTGTTTATTGCCATACGGCTTTAAACCTATAAAACCAAGCAACTTTATTTTGCTAATAAACATTAGAGTGAATGAATGGGGACTGGTGAATAATCCCTAATAATTGAGACTGTCGATTTTTCTAGATAGGCTTACTCCAAATAATGCCTAAGTCTAATTAGCAGATTCTTCCATTTTCTGCTTGAGGCTTAGAGGTCTCATATCTGTCCAGACTTCCTTAATATATTCAAGGCATTCTTGCTTGAGACCAGTTTTGCCCACATCTCTCCAGCCAAGGGGGTTTTCTCGGTTGGCAAACCAGATTGAATATTGTTCTTCGTGATTTACTACAACTTTGTAAATTGTGATGTCTTCCGTTTCATTTTGATACATCTTTATTACCTGATAATTGATTATTTAGATTTTCTTACAATTTGAAAATGTATATTAGTAAAGCATTTTTATCTAAAAAATATACCTTTTAATCTCATGTCTTCTCAACGATAACTTGATGAGCTTGATGAACTATATTGACTTTTTTATAAAATACTTTCAAAAAAGCATCTATGCCAATTTTTGTGTCTTGTTCGGTATTTACACTATCATGGAATTGAAAATCATAGTCATCAAAAATAATGATGCCTCCAACCTTGACAAGTCCCCAACCCAAAATAGCATCAGTGAGGACATCAGCCGCTAAATGTGAACCATCAACATAAAGGATATCGTAATTATTTAAAGGGAGCGATCGCATTACATCTTGCGAGTTACCAATAATTTTCGTTACCTTCTCTAAAGCGTTGGTTTGAGAAATATTGAAATCAAATCTTTCCTCAACAGATTGAATATAACTGTCGTCATATTCAAATTTGTGTTCAACGCTTCCCTCAAAGGTATCTATGCACGTGATCCTTGATGATTCATGAGTGAGAATGTGATCTAAAAGCCAACAAGCAGACATACCTTCCCAACTACCGATTTCTAGAACATTAATTTCAGGCTGATTAGCTAAGTGTATTAAATACTGTTCCCAGGTTGGAAGATTTTCAATAAACCAATCAGTTGTAAACTTATATCCTTTGACTTTTTTCCATGCTTCACCTCGTGCGATGGCAGCATAACCGTGCATTTTTTGAGCAAACTCAAAGTCTGAAACAGCTTCGCGTTTTGTAGCTTCTGCCGTTAGTAACTCAACAATTTCTAGTGTCCAAGCGTTAATTTTATCTATATCATCTGCTTGCTCTATCAGTGATAACCAAGTTGCCTTAGCCTCTGATTCTTCTCCTTGAAGTAGTAGCGCCAAGCATATATGCCAATAATTAGACATCAGGCTAGGATCAGTTTCAATGCCTCGCTTATAAAAAGCGATCGCTTCACTATAATTATGTTGATCTACATATTTAGCTCTATCGTAAGAGTCGATTCCTTGTAAGTAATAACTCATGTTTTTAGTCCGTATTAACTCAATTTATTTATTAAATATATTGACTTTGTTCTAACATTTCTAAGATAAACTGCGTCGCCCTCCCAGATTTTTCTATATCCTGAAATTTTTCTCCCCATATTTTTAATCTCTGTTTTAATAACAAATCATTTTCTATTGTCTCAATTAAATCGACAATAAGATTAGTAGATATCTTATTGACATCAGCAACTACACCTAAACTATGATATTCAATTCTTTCTGCATTGTCTGGTTGGTCAGCCCATACAGGAAATACAATCATTGGTACTCCACAAAATATGCATTCTTTAATAGTGTTTATTCCTCCAGCTATAATTGCTATAGATGCTTTCTTAAGAAGTCCTAATTGTGGTGCTTTGTTAACAACTATTATATTTTCAGGTATATACTGAAAGTCTTCAACACTAATATAATCGCTTATTGATAAGACCAATTGATATTCATTTTTAAGCGATACAGCATCAATCACATTTTGAAATAATTGTTTAATTCTGTTTATACCTAAAGTAGAAAAAGTGTTCACTGTAGTTCCTAAAGAGCAATAAATAAGAGATTTATTTTTATCCAGGTTTGACCAGACAAAAGAGGGTTCTTCTCTTTGTAAGTCTATTGAAGCTTCAGCATAATAGCATTTTTCTCTTAAAATATTAGGTAAATCTAATTCTTTTGGGCATAAAACCAGATGTGTTAACTTTAAAGGTATTGCTTGAGATAAATCTAATAAATCGATAGGAATTTTCCTGCTAATTGCAAACTTTGTGATCAAATCTTCCTCAGAAAAATCCATTTTACTCAACAAAGCAATAATTTTTTTGCTTGTTTGGAGTAGTTTTTGATAAATATATTTGCTTTTTAAGTTAAACAATTTAGCAATAAAATTATTGTCAAAATTTGTAATTTTATCCTTTTCTAGCTCATTTGAGAATGGTAACGAGGTAAACATATCCGTAAAATAAATACTCTTAAATTGGCATTCATAGGCTATCATTCCTATGAAAGTAGAATATAGTTCTTCGTATGTACTTATTACCAGTAGGTTAGGGTTAATTATTTTCAGTGTGGTGTGTATTTCTCGATTTTCTCCTTTAATTAATGAATTAATTAAAGAGTTTAAAAGCTTTTTATATTTTAACTGATTTATTAATATTTGAAGCTTGTTTGAATTGGAATTGTTAAGTTCTATCTGTTGAATAAATCCTTTGGGAAACCATCTTTCTAGAATTGGCAGAAATTTAAATCCGTAGCTACAAACTTTTTCCTCATAATCTGGCAACCCTAAATACAAAACTTGATGCCCAAGTAAACTTAATTTTTTTGCTAGTTTTAAAGTACTATTTAATTCACCTTGATAATTAAAAATACAAAATGCTATGGTTGCCATACGTTAAACACCATTAAACAGTTAATTTACCTATTGAAAGCTCAAAAATTAAAAAATTATTTTTTAGCTATTTTTGTTTTTAATGCTACAGCTTAATATTATATAAATCCTCCTTCTCTCAAATTACTGACGCTATCCTTAACAACTTGAATAATGTAGTTAATATCTTCATCTGTATGGGCTGTTGATAAATAACCACTTACACCTAATAAGTGAACTCCTCTGTCGAGAAGATGGTATTTCAATAAGCTCATTGCTACTGAAGCAGTAGAATTTCCTCCAGAAATCTCTAAAGATGCAGAACCAAATAGTGAGCCAAAATTTGCCATCTGTAGCGGTATTCCATCGGCTGCAAAATAATTATTCAAAGCCTTAACAAATTGTGTTGTTCGTTCATTCAGATTTTGTTGTAGAGAAGGCCCCGAATTCTGCATATACTTTAATACAGCTTTTGCAGCAGCTAATGCTAACGGATGCTTACAAAAAGTACCTGCAAAAAACGTCTTTTTCACCAGAGGGTAAGAAGCATCGCCGTAACTCCACATTCCCCCATCAATTGCATCCATATAAATATTTTTACCGGCAATTACCCCAATTGGTATCCCACCACCAACAATTTTTCCATAAGTGGCTATGTCTGCTTGTACATCAAAATAAGCTTGTGCGCCACCAGGATGAATCCGAAACCCTGTTACCATTTCATCAAAAATTAAGGCAATTCCAGATTCTTGTGTTAATTTCCTTAATTTCTGGAGAAATTCTTTTGGTTGTAAAGCCGGTCTAGAAGTTTGCACAGGAACTACCAAAACTGCTGCTAATTCTTGCTTATATGCTTTAATAACTTCTAATGATTGAGGATTGCCATAATCTAAAATCAAAACATCACTCACAAAGTTTTGTAATACTCCAGGCGCTAAGGGTATGGCATATTGATTATCTTCTGCCTTATTTGCGTTAACTAAAGTGCCATCAAAATGACCATGATAAGAACCTGAAAATATAACGATTTTCTTGCGTTCTGTAACCGCTCTGGCGATACGGATAGCAGTCATTACTGCTTCTGTACCAGTATTACTAAAACAAACCCGCTCCATTCCTGTAAGTTGAGAAATTAACTCAGCTACCTCACCAACAATTTCTGATTGGGGGCCAATTTGAATTCCTTGCTCAAGTTGTGCGATTAAAGCCTCTTTAATAAATGAGGGATTATGACCAAAGAGATTGATGCCCAACCCCATCATTACATCTACATATTCATTACCATCTACATCCCAGATTTTGGAACCCATAGAGCGATTAGCAACAATGGGATAATACATTTCTTTGAATAGTAAATTGAACTCTCCTAAGTTTTTATCGTCAGAGAGAACTGGGCGATAAGATTGGGAAAGATGTTTAGATGTTTTGGTGCGATCGCTATAGCTATTGATAAAATGTTGTAAATACTTTTGCTGCTGATTTGTCAGCCCTGCTTTGGCTAATAATTCGGCTAAAATATCAGATTTTTGATGTAATGCAACTGGTTGTATATTCATGTAATTTTCTCTTAAAATTTAGTAAGTTTACAGAACTAAGTATTAAATTTATAATCGCTTGTGGCAAATAAAATAAGTACTACCAGGAGTTTGAAGTATTTCTAAATCACAACAAGCATCATAAATGCTAATTTCGCTAAATCCAGCAGTTTCTAAAGCCGATATAATTTCTTCTTTGGTATAACAGCTTTCGGAAATAACTTTATCTAAACGCTGCCAAGTTTGTTCTACTAATGAAAATACAGTTAGATAAATTTGACCTAATTTTGATTCGGAATTATAGATATTTTTTGTAGACCAGGCATAATCATCTTTTACATCACCAGCAATTTTGCCGTTCCAATTCGAGCTATATTCTTCTTCTGAAAAGAAATGGCACAAGAATATCCCATTATTAGTTAGTGCATTATAAACATTATTAAATACATGCTTCAATTCTTCAAGTTTCATCACATAGTTTAGAGAACCAGTAGTTGAAACTACTACATCAAAGGTAGCTGGTAGGTCGAAAAATCGAGCATCCCCAAGGATTAGTTTCGCTTCTGGCGCATTCTCACGAGCATAATCTAACATCTGCTCAGAGCCATCAATCCCTGTGATTTTATAACCATGTTTGAGTAATTGTTGTGCTAAATGTCCAGTACCACAACAAAGGTCTAGAATATGCGCTTCCTTAGTTAAATCGGGTAGTAACAATTTTTCTAAAACTGGTAATGTTTCCTGAAAAATTCCTGATGCCCAATCTTCGTTATATATGCGAGCAAGAACATCATAGTCATCGTAACGAGTTGTTGAAATCATAAAATATCACTCCTGAAACTATTGCAAAAATTTTAATTATTCATCAGTTACAAACTTTGTTATCCAAAAACCCCTGCTTAATCAGATAGGAAAAATAAACGCTGAGTAATTGATTATCTATTGGAGGACAAGTAATGGAAGTATCTACTAATCCATTGATGACATTTTGATTATCAAGCTGTAAAAATTCTGAGTTTGAGTCTTCTTCTTCAGCTTGTCTTGCTGGAAAAAATGGTACTAATGAATATAGAGGATGTTCAAAGGAGCTTTGAGTCACATTGAGTAATTTCTCTCGCCATTGCTCATAAGAATTTTGTTCAATTGCATAACCCAATGAGCGAATATGGTCGATAAGTGTATTTGAGTGGAGAGTTTGAGGATGCACTAAGTGAAAAGTTTTACCTAAAGATTCTTTCTGTTTCGATAAATTAACTATTGCTTTACTGACATAATCTACAGGAACTATATTCTCTCGAATGTCTATATCTGGCGCACTTCCCAATTGCACACAGCCTATTATCAGTTTGTACAGAAAATCATTACTATTAAAGACCCCAGTTTTGCTATGTCCAGATATACGTGATGGTCTGTAAATAGAGATAGGAATTCCTCTTTCAATCGCCGTTTGTACTAACTTCTCAGCTACCCATTTAGTTTGACAGTATCCATTACTAGGAAATTCGTTTTCATTTAGGCTATCTTGTTCTCGGACTAATTTGGCTCCAGATTCAATTTTGGAAGAGACAACACCAGAGCTAGAAATAAAATGTACTGGTTTAGTTTTTATTTGACTAGCTAATCTCAGAATTTCTTGTGTACCCAGTACATTTGTAGGTTTTAGAATAGAGTAGGGATAAATATGATGTACCCAAGCACCATTATGGTAGATAACATCAATAGTACTTGCCAATTGTTGGAAGCTTTCAATTTTTAAACCAAAAAGTGGTTTTGATAAATCTCCAAGAATAGGAATGATTCTGGAACTCCAAATTTCGTTCCAAACTCCATAAGATTTCAGAGCAGTTTGCAGTTTTTTATGGACATCCTCAATATTTTTATAACGAACTAAGCAATAAATATCTGCTTGGGTTTGTTGTAGAAGTTCAGCTAGTAAGAATAATCCTAAAAAGCCCGTTGCTCCAGTCAATAGAATAGCACTAGGTTGAGGAATAAACTTAACGGCATTTTCAGGAACAATTGTTGGATCTAAAATGACTTCAGCTTTGAGATCCAAAAGTGGGTAATCAATTTCTGTTTGACAAACTCGATCAATATTTTCTGCTAAACCCGCTACAGTGGGTTTCTCTAATAAACTGCGTAAAGAGATATCCAAGTTAAAAGCTTCTTTAACTTTGGCAAGTAGTTGAGTTGTTAATAAAGAATGTCCACCCAATTCAAAGAAGTTGTCGTAAATACTGACTTTCTCAATTTTTAAGACTTCAGCCCAGATTTGAGTTAGCATTTCTTCTACAGAGGTGCGAGGAGGAACAAAATCTCCTATCAAATCCGATCTAACTTCCTCTGGTGCGGGTAGTGCCTTTCTATCAACTTTACCATTGGCACTTAGAGGTAATTTTTTTAGCAGCACTACAGCCGATGGTATCATGAATTCTGGTAATTTATCTTTTAAAAAGCTGCGTAGTTCATTAACTGTAAGGGCTGATTTTGGCTGGGGAACTACATAAGCAACTAATCGTTTTCCTGGTACATCTTCACGAGCAATAACAACTGTTTCTTGTACTCCAGGATACTTATTCAGTGCTGTTTCAATCTCACCTAACTCAATTCGGAAGCCACGAATTTTTACTTGGTTATCAATACGTCCCAAAAACTCAATATTGCCATCAGGTAGATATTTTGCTAAATCGCCAGTTTTATATAAACGCACTCCCGGTTTTTTACTAAAGGGATGGGGAATAAATTTTTCAGATGTAATTGCAGATTGATTTAAATAACCTCTAGCTAAACCTTCACCGCTAATATAAATTTCGCCATGAATACCAATAGGAACTGGATGTAAATGAGAGTCCAGTATATATATTTGCGTATTGGGTATGGGAGAACCAATAGATATTTGCTTTCCTGTTTCTGCGCTATGACAATAATATGCGCTACTCCAAACGCTTGCTTCTGTCGGGCCGTACTCGTTAAATAAAGATACTTCCGGCTGAAACTGAGAATGATGTTGTACCAATTCTGGTAGACAAGATTCACCTGCAACTATGACAGCACGAAGAGAATTTAAATTTTCTGGTTTTGCTTGTTGCAAAATTAAAGCATATAGAGAAGGAAGGCTTAATAAATGGGAAACACTATTTTGGGAAATTAATTCTATAAGTTTAGGTACTTCTCGTTGTAAACCTTCTTCTGGTAAGTGTAGAGTTCCGCCACAACAAAGTGTCCAGAAAATACCTGCAACAGAGCTATCAAAAGCAAAGGATGAGAGTAGCAAAAAGTTACTCACAGCTTGTTGATAGTAGGCAATACGTGCAGTTGTGGAATGAACTAAGTTACGATGTGCGATCGCAACTCCTTTCGGTTTTCCAGTAGAGCCAGAAGTATAAATTATATAAGCTAAGTTTTCAGTAGATATAGTTATCAGGGGGTTTTTCTGACTCTGTTGTGCGATTGCTTCCCATTCTGTGTCTAAGCAAATTGTCTGTGTATCGTGCTTAGGTAAGCCTTCTAGTAAATACTGCTGTGTCAATAATACAGATACCTGAGTATCTTTTAGCATGAAGCTTAAGCGCTCTTGGGGATAGTGAGGATCGAGGGGAACATAAGCACCACCAGCTTTAAGAATGCCTAAAATACCTACAAGCATTTCTAAGGAACGCTCTACACAAATTCCCACTAATACTTCTGCACTTACCCCCAAATCTTTTAGATAATGAGCTAATTGATTTGCACGCGCATTAAGTTCAGCATAAGTTAGTTCCTGATTGTTAAATACTACAGCAATGTTGTTGGGAGTGCGTTCTACCTGCTCTGTAAATAACTCGTGAATGCACTTATTTTGTGGGTAATCCGCCTGAGTTTGATTGAACCCAAAGAGAAGTTGATTGAGTGTGCGATCGCTTAAAATTTCTAATTCACCAATTGCAGCTTCTGGCTCATGTACTGCACTTTCTAGTAGCTTGTGAAATTGCTCTGCTAACCCTGCAATATCCTGTGGAGAAAACAGATTACAGTCATAATGAAATTCTGTACTTAAAAAATCCTTTTCGCGTCTACAAGAAAGCTTAACTTTGAAACGCTCAGTACAGCTATCAAGCTTGAAAATAGAAAATAATATATTACCTGCATAATGCCTTGGAGCTTCTTCTGTAAAATCAAAAATCACAGGAGAAAAAGGCAAAATATCTGGTATTTGTTCCCAAGTAAAACACTCTTGCCATTTGTGGATAGATTCTACCGACTCATGAACTTGCTGCAAAACTTGACTAAATTTGAAACTATCTTCTAAATGACAATGAACTGGTAAATATTTAGCAAATAGTCCTAATGCTTCTTGAAGTTCCTCATATTTTCTACCATTAAATTCCCTGGCGACGATCATCTCGGATTGTCCACTTAGTCGCTGGAGTAAAATCAACCAACAGGTTAGATAAAAGGTAGAAGCAGAAGTATTATGCTTGTGAGCTAATGTTTCGATATTAGCTACCAGTTTCGGGGTAATGATTGAATTTACTAATTTTGGTTGAAATATCTGTTTTTCAGAGAGATGCTTTTCAAAAGGAAGCTGAAAAGTGTCAATAGTAGAGAAGTCTTGCTGTTGCCAATATTCTCTACCTATTTTCGTTTCTTCTGCTTCTAATATTTGATTTTGCCATTCTGAAAAGTCTGCATACTGGAGTGGTTCTTTAGATAATTTTTCATCGAATTTTCCTAAGCAAGAAGTAGCTAGTTCTCTTACTAGACAATTAAAGGTTGCTCTGTCTGCACAGAGAGCAGGTAAACTAATAAGCAATAAATGCTGTTTTGGTGAAATATTTACTAAGGATGTATGTAAAATCGAACCTTGTTCAAACTGAAAAGTTTGTTGTTTTATTTCCTGAAATATTAACTCAATCTTTGCCTCTTGTTCTTGAGGAGTCAAATTAGTAATATCAGATTTTTTCTCTAAAATAACTTTGCAATCTGTAATTACCTGTACTGGAATAGTCATTCCAGGTAGACAAATAAAATTGGTGCGGAGTATCTCATAGCGATTGACAACATCTTGCAATGCCAATTCTAAATTATTGAGATCAATACTTCCTTCAATCAAAATTGCACAATCGCTACGATATGCCCAACTTTGATCAATTTGTTGTAACAACCATAAATGCTCTTGCTGAGGCGAAAGTCTAAACCCCTCGATACTTTCTACTACTTGCATATTGCTACCTTAATGTTAGTTAAATACTTGAGGGTGTATAAGGTTCAGCCATTCCCACTAAAATTTTTCTGGGAGGAATAAATGGATTACGAGCATGTATTGATAACATATTATCCAGCATCAATACATCTCCTTTCTGCCAAGAGAAAGTGACCATTTCTTCTTGATAGGCAGTTTGCAAACTAGCTAATACTGATGGTTCAATTGCAGAACCATCTCCATAATATGTGTTAGTTGGTAAATCTTCTTCTGGCAAATTTTTCAATAACGATTCGCGTATCGTTGGTTCCAATGTGGAAACGTGAAAAAAAGTTGCGTGATTGAACCAGACCATTTCACCTGTTTGAGGATGTTTGAGAATGGCTGGCCCAACTTGTCGAGTTCTTAAACGATTATCTGCTTTCCATTCAACCTCAATTCCATTATTTTTGCAATACTCTTCTACTTTATTTTTGTCTGTTGTTTGAAATACAGTTTGCCAAGGAAGACCAAATCCATTACCAAAGTTACGCATATACATAACTTGCTTTTCAATGAAGCGATCGCGGATAGTTGGATCAATTCGCTCAAAAACCTTTCGACAGCTACCAATTGGGGTTTCCCCTCCCTCTTGCGCTGGACTCATACAAAAAAAGAAGATTTTTAACGGAAAGGTAGGCGAGTAGGCGTGTTCATTGTGAGGAAAAATACTTTGATCGGCAGGGTAGTCAGTTGAAGTATAAATTCTCCCAGCTACTTGAGTTCGTGGAGATGCCCGATACCGATATTCCATCGCTTCTCCACAAATCGCTGCGATAATTTGCTCAAATTCTTCTATAGAATTAACTTTGAAATCACGAAAAAGTACCGCTCCATATTTTAATAATTCAGATTTCAAATATTCTTGATTATTATTAGCCCAGTTTTCTAGATTTACACCCTTCACACTAGGCTTAATCACCAAAGGAAAGTTAGAGTCTGGCTGAAGAAATTCAGTTTTGATTAATTCTTCTGTAGATATATTAACAGCTTTCCGTCTTACATATCCTAGAGATTCCATTTTCGTCATGATTTTTATTATCTGTTATTTGCTCTACGTTTAACGTTGATTAATTTCTGTCCGATGGTATTTTTATAAGCTTCTTCTCTAGCAAGATGCTGTTTCTTATCTACTTCATTAAGAACTATTTTTAATTCACTTAATTTACTTTCTGGATGGGTGGCAATCTTATTTAAAAGCGTTGCAAAATTATTCGATAACCTAACAATACTGTCCCGATCAAATAGGTCAGTGTTATATTCCCATACACCAAATAGTCCCTGATCTGTTTCGTTTAGCTCTAACAGCAAGTCAAACTGCACCGTTTTGTTTTCGACTTTCAAAGATGTGATAGTTAAGCCTGGAAGTTCCAAAGATGGGGTTTGGGTATTTTCCAAAACAAGCTTGACTTGAAATAACGGTGTACGGTTCAACTCCCGTTTTGGATTCAGAACATCTACCAATTTGTCGAAGGGCAAATCTTGGTGAGCATAAGCTTCCAAAGTCATCTCGCGGACTCGTTCTAATAACTCTACAAAAGTAGGATTTCCTGATAAATCTGTACGCAAGACTAACTGGTTAACAAAAAACCCGATCAATTCTTTAGTCTCGGCTTGATTGCGGTTGGCAATATCAGTACCAACAACAATGTCTTCTTGATCAGTGTAGCAGTGCAGCAAAGTCTGGAAAGCCGCTAGCAGAATCATAAATAGTGTGATGCCTTGGCGCTGATTCAGAGCTTTTAGCTTCTCAGATAAAGTTTTGGGTAGAACTAGAGTTTCTCTAGCTCCTGAGAAAGTCTGGATAGGCGCTCGCGATCGCTCGCTAGGGAATTCTACAACAGGTAGTTTACCGCCTAATTGCCTTTGCCAGTAAGCAAGTTGAGTTTCTAAACGCTCTCCCTGTAACCACTGTCTTTGCCACACAGCAAAGTCTGCATACTGGATGGATAGTTGCGAGAGGGGTGATGGTTTGCCAATAGAGAAAGCTTCATACAAAGTTGCGATTTCGTGAATCAGCACACCTATAGCCCAGCCATCAGCCACAATATGATGCATAGTCAACAATAATGCATATTCTGCTGCCGCTAGTTGCAGTAAAGTAACTCGTAATAAAGGCACTTTGGTTAAGTCGAAAGGCTGTTGGGCTTCCTCACTCGCCAATCTCAAAACTTCAGCCTCTCTCTGCTCTTGAGAAAGTTCTTGTAAATCTACTACTGGTAGTTTAAAGCTGAAACTGGGAGTAATGACTTGTAGAGGTTGTCCATCAATTACTTTGAATGTAGTTCTTAAAACTTCGTGCCGTCTCACAACTTCGTTAAAGCTTTGCTCTAGTGCCCCCACATTTAGCGATCCGACAATACGCATGGGTTGAGAGATATTGTAGGCACTATTTCCAGGTTGTAATTGGTCGATAAACCACAACCTTTGCTGGGCAAAAGATAGAGGAAATAAGTTTGAATCTCGACTTTGAGGAACTATTTGTGGTTGTGAAAATACGCTTTCTTTTTTCTTCTGAAGGCGTTGTGCAAGAAGCTTAAGTTTCTCTGGGGAAAGACCAGCAATCCGTTGTGAAAGGTCACTCATATTCGCCAAACCTGATATGCAACAAAACAAATGTAATTTTGGCGTTGATTAACGTTCTCATTCTATACATTTTAGAGCGCTTGCTTATCCAAGAAGTTTTCTTTGTACTGTGTATCTTGTATTTTATTTACGACATCTTCTTCAAATGAAGAATTTAAATTTTTTAGCACAAATTGCAATAGAGTTTTTTCAATTTTTGTCAGTTCAGGATGATATAAGTCTAATGAGAGTACTACTCGCTCCTCTTGACTTTTATTCCATGCTTCGTGTTCAAAACTATCGTCAAAAAATAAAGTCTGTCCTTTAATCCAACCTTGTGTTTTACCGCCAACTTTTATCCCACAATCTTCTGGAATCACGATCGCTAAATGACATGTTAAGGAGGTATTGATATTATCCGTATGTGGTGGTAAGACAACTCCAGGTTTCATTACATAAAACTCTATATGTCCGACAGGATATAAAAAAGGTTCCAACTTAGATAAAATATCAACTGTTTTAGGAAAATGAGAAAGACCTATTTGTGTAAAATTACCCTTTTCCCATAATAAGTAAGCTTTCCAATCGTCTTCTTTGAGGGATGTAAAAAGATTGTTAGCATTAAATCTAGAAACAATATTACACCCAGATAAAAAATAAGCTAACCATTCACTTTCGATGTCATTAAATTGTTGTTGAAGTTGGTTTTGCACAAAAGTTAAAATATTATACTCATGTGCCTCATACCAAGGTTTATGAGTAATGCCAGGATATAAAAAAGTACTCATTTTTTGAGCATAGTTAGCAGTAGACTCCTGTGATAAAGTTATATAGAACTTGAGTGCGCTTTCAAAACGATGAATGTTTCCTTTTGGAAAAAATATCTTTAATACTTTGATTGATAGCAACACAAGAGTTATTTTCAAAGATTGTTTAACCATAGTATACCTCAATAAAAAGATAACTTTTTGATTTTAGGATTGATCTTGATATTATCAAAACTTCAGCATGTTGGATTCTATATTTAATATAGATCAAGACAACCTGTTGCTTGCAAGCCCTTTTTAAAGTTGGCTATAACTTAATAGAAACCTAAAGGAAATTGTATATTTATCTAATCTTTTTAAAGTAAATATTAGATAATGCCAAGATAAAATAAAGCTTTGCCTAGCCAGGGAAATTCCAAAATTAATGGGAAAAGATGACCTTTAATTGGGTTTTTTTGAGTAATTGATTGGAAAACCATTTCTGAGTTCCACTCATTTAGTAAGTAGCTTCCAATAGCTATGCTGACTTCGATATTCTTTACATGATGCCACCAACCCGATGGAATGTATAGAATTTCTCCTGTTTCTAATATGACTTCTAGAGGATTTGTTTTAGCATAAAGTGGAAATTTTTTTAAATCTGGTTTGAAAATATCAATCTTACCATCGTACAAAAACTCTTCTTGATCTGGTGTAAATAAGACTATTTGTTTTCTTCCTTTAATCATTCCTAACCATGCGGAACCATAATAGTGATCTTGGTGAAGACCTATTGATGTATCTTTATGACCAATAAATATATCAGGATAGTCAAAATCATATTTTTTTAAAAGTCTTTTTGGCAGACGTTGTAACCAATTTGGGAAGTAAATCGGATCATCATAATCTTTCAAAAGCTGAGGATAATCAGAAACAACCCCAGAGTTAGCCAAGTATAAACGTCTATCACTATTACCAGCAGTTATGTAATTAATGTAATCAGCAATAGTCATGATCTTTTCAATTTTAGTGCTATCTTCTTTCACAAAGCATTCGATTGAACCGCACTCCGTTTGAAAGAAATCCAAAGTCCACTTTGTCATAGCTTTCCAGTCTTTTATTACGTCAGTAATAATGACGGGTTTACCAACAGACGCATACTCATGTACAAATTCATTATATGAAAGGTTGCTACGACGCTCAACTACAGAAATTGGTGTCCATGATAATTTGCATTTAGTCTTGCGCCATGTTCTCTTTAGGATATAGATAAATAATCGTATAACAATAATTAATATAATTGTTACAACAATCCATTTAGTAATGTCAGACGAGAAAATTGGTAATTT
The DNA here is from genome assembly GCF_043099725.1 of Nostoc sp. C110. Taxonomy (GTDB): domain Bacteria; phylum Cyanobacteriota; class Cyanobacteriia; order Cyanobacteriales; family Nostocaceae; genus Nostoc; species Nostoc muscorum_A. The sequence continues at coordinate 502,853 of NZ_CP171148.1, forward strand.
CATAAAGTAATGATTATTGATGTGGTATTTTAATATCAAAATTGGCAGGAAGTTTAAATCACGCCAATAGCAAATAAAGTTTTGCCAAGCCACGGAAATTCTAAAACTAATGGTAAAAGATGACCTTTGAGCGAATCTTTTTCAGTAATTGATTTGAAAAATAATTCTGAGTTCAACTCGTTTAGTAAGAGACTTCCCACTGCAATAGTATTTTCAAGATTCCTCACATGATGCCACCAATTTGGTGGAATGTATAAAATTTCTCCAGCTTCTAGTATGATCTCTATCGAATTTGTCTTAGAATATAGTGGAAATTTTTCTAAATTAGGGTTGAAAACATTAACTTTTCCAGAGTACAAAAATTCTTCTTGATCTGGTGTAAATAAAACTATTTGTTTTCTCCCTTTAATCATTCCCAACCATGCAGAACCATTATTTGGATCTTTGTGAAGACCTATCGATGTATCTTTATGGCCTATAAATAGTTCAGGGTTATCTAATTCATATTTTTTTAGCAGCTTTCTTGGCAGCCTTTGTAACCAATTTGGAAAATAAATTGGTTCCTTGTAGTCCTCTAAAAGCTGAGGATGATCAGAAATAAACCAGTTAGCTAAATATAAATGTCTGTCGCTGTTACCAATTGTAATGTAATCAATGTAATCAGCAATAGTCATCAACCCCTCAACTTCATCTTTATCTTCTTTTACAGCACACTCGATTGACCCACACTCCGATTTAAAAAAATCTAAAGTCCATTTGGTTATGGCTTTCCAGTCTTGAATTACATCAGTTATAATGACAGGTTTACCAACAGATGCATACTCTTTAATAAACTCATGATATGAGAGGTTGCTACGGCGCTCAACAACATCAATGGGTGTCCATACTAATTTACATTTTTGCTTATACCAGGCTCTTTTCAGTAGATAAATAATTAAGCGCGTCAAAACAGTTAAAGCAACTGTCAAAAAAATTAATTCACTAATTTCGTAAAAAGAAAGTGGTAATTGCATAGTCATATCATGTCTAGTTACTTAGTGTTGTGAAGCAATTAATGCCTGCACTTCATCCTGTGATAGTTGTTCAATATCTGCTAAAGCTTGAGCCAATTCCTCTAAATTTGTCTGGTTAGCCAGTTTTTGGACAATAACTTCAGCTAACTCAGCTATAGTCGGGCCATTAAAAAAGCCTTTGTAAGAAAGTTCTGTTTGAAAAGTTTTGCATAGTTCAGAAACTAATTGAGTCGCAAATAAAGAGTCTCCTCCTAACTCAAAGAAGTTATCGTGAATACCCACTTTTTCAATCCCTAGAAGTTGTTGCCAAACGTCAGCAAGGGTTCGCTCAATTTCATTACTAGGAGCAATATAAGCATTTGCTAATTTAGGGCGGGGGTGAGTTGGTTTGAATTGACTAAGCTGGGCTAATTTCTCCTCCAAAGACTTAGGAGTTTTCTTTGGCTTAATTAGATTGAGAAAATCTTGTGTTGATACAATTATTTGAGAAACTGTACTACTACACAAAATACGTTTAAAAGCCTCTATGCCCTCCAAATCAGTCATTCCTGCTGCCAATCTTTCTCCTGTGATTTCTTGATGGCGTGCTTCAACAGGAATTGCCATTCCTACGTTGTTCCATCTATCCCAGTTAATAGACTTAATGAATTTCCATGTTCCATATTTAGAAGCGCTGTAGTGAGCAAAGGAGTCAAGGAAGGCATTTGCAGCTGTATAATCTGCCATTCCAGATGTACCAACAAATGAACTTAGTGATGAACAGAGTACAAAGAAATCCAGGTTCTTTTCTTTAAATAGAGTTTCAAGTACTCGTGTTCCTTGCACTTTTGGCGCTAAAGATTTGGCTACAGTTTCTTTTGTTGTGAGTTGCATCATCCCTCCGCCAAAAACTGCGGCTGCATGAATTACTCCATGAATCTCACCAAATCGTTGATTAGCTTTTTTAAACACTGCGGACATCTGTTCAAGGTTGGTAACATCGGCACTGATTACCATTACCTCTGCACCTAATGCCTTCATTCCCTGCAATTTTTGGATCTTCTGACTGATATGATCTTGTGAATCGTGAGTCGATAACCATTCAGACCATTCATCTTGGTCGGGAAAAGTTGAACGTCCTACTAATATAAGTTTTGCTTGCACGGTCTGCGCTAGATATTCTGCTAGCAGTAGACCAACACCTCCTAATCCACCAGTGATGAGATATACTCCCTGTTTTCTAAGGCGGAGATTTTCATTAACGGTTTTGTGTAGTTGTACAGGTTCAAAATCTTGTACCCAGCGATTTCGCCCACGGTAAGCAATAATTTGGTCAGATGTAGGGGTTGTAAATTCCGCTATTAGTGTTTGGATGAGTTCTTCTTGACCACTTTCTACAGGAACTACAACATCAATACTGCGACAAGTTATATTTGGATACTCAAGCGGCATAACTTTGCAAGTTCCAAGAACCAGTGCCTTTTCTGGACACAGTATTTCTGAACCAGTTATTTCCTGTAAATTGTTGGAGACAATACTAATTTCTAAAGCATCTGTTTGATTATTTTCTGTAATAGCCTGTGCCAAAAACAATAAACTCGACCAGCCTAAAGCTTCAATTGTTGAGTTGGTGTAACTGTTTGATGTCACACTCCACAGATGAACAATCCTTTTGGGAATCTTACCCAGGCTCCGAAGTTCCTTGAGCAAGGTATGGTAATCATCCTCTTTTTTTGGATTAATCGTATATGTGCGTTGAGGATATTCGCTATTTTGCTGAAATTGCTCTCCCACCCTGACGGAAATAACATCTTGATTCTCAAGTACTAGTTGTTTTATCAACTTCTCACCCAAGCCGCACTCATCCATAAACACTAACCAGCATCCTGCTTTTCCCTCAAGTCCAGCTTGAGAAGGCTGTGGTGGCATAGTACGTTTCCAAGAAGGAATGTAAAACCAGTCAGCAATATCTGATTTTTTAGCTAATAAATCTTGGTTCTGCTCTTTAAGAGCTTTTTGCTTGGTGACGGTAAATGCTGTAGGTGCTGAGTTAGTTATCGATGCAGCAGCCTGAGCCACCAAAATCTGTTCGCCGAAAGCTTCAGTTTCAGAGACAGCCGCTACCTCAACAAACCCTTGAGAACGTAGTGCTTCCTGCCATTGCTTTTGTGATAAAAACGGATTACCACGGCTGCGTTCTTCATCCTCTAAAGGATTCATTAGCAGTCCATCGGTGAGATCAAAGTCTAATTGTGGTTGAGTTATTTCCCACAATAGCAGGAATCCTCCAGGAGCTAGTAGCGATCGCACATGCTCCAGGGTTTTTGTTATATTTCGGGTTACGTGCAACACGTTGACAGCTACCACCACATCAAAACTGTGGCTGTTGAATCCTTGTGCAGTTGGCGGTTTTTCAATATCTAGAAAACGATATTCAACAAACGGATAAGCGCTAAACTGCTGTTTGGCTTGATTCAAAAACAAACCCCCTACATCTGTAAAAGTGTAGTTGGTGCGCTCAGATGGCAATACAGGTAGCAATTCTGTCGTAGCAAGACCCCCTCCACCACCAATTTCCAGAATTCTCAGGTTTACATCTGGTGGTAATGACTTTACTACCTGTTCTATGCCTGCTTGCATGATCCCTTTTAAATGGGTATCCAGAGGTAATTCTGAATTTGCAATTTCTGGTTTGTTTTCTTTTACCGCAAAATACAACTCTAACGGTTCTTTTTCACCAGTCAGCACATCTGGCAGATTCTCACCACATTCCTGGACGATATGTAGAACATGAGGTGTATGTACGCATTTGATTTTAACTTCTTCTACCAGAGCGTTAATCGAGTCTGTAGAACAGGGAACAAGGTTTGTAAATAAATCCTTTTCTTGTTGTAGATCACCTTGTTCTACGAGTACATCTAAAAAGCGATACAACAATTGCCGATAGCGAGGAATAATCTGGCATTGCTCACACAACTCCTCAAAAGAATATTGCTCATTGAAGCTGTTAAAAGCACCTAAACGCTGGAGAGAAAGGTTTATATAGGAAGCACACAAACGATCCAAACACTGTTTATTCAGCAAATAAGTTTGCTCGTCCAATGTGGCGATGCTAGCACGAGCCTTTACCCTACAAGCCTCTACCAAAGATTTACTTAAATCAACTGCCGTTTGTCTTGGCTGTTTTTGTGCTTCAATCCAGTAACGTTGGCGCTCAAATGGATAGGTTGGTAAGGGAATATGATGACGTTGTTCGTTAGCATAAAAACTAGACCAGTCTACTTTGATACCACAAAGCCAGAGCCGTCCCAAAGAGTTGAGTAAAAATGCTACATCCGATTGTTGTTCTTGTGGATGACGGATTGAGGTCAGTACTATGAGTTTGTCCTGATGATGTTGCTTGACAAAAGTACTTAAAGTCCGTCCTAGGCCAACCTCTAAGAAGATCCGCTCTTGTGTTTTGAGTAACTCAGTTATCCCTTGGTTAAAGCGCACTGTTTGCCGTAAATGCTTTACCCAATATTTGGGGTCTGTTGCTTCTGCTACAGCGATCCAAGTGCCACTGACGTTAGAGATAAACTCAATCTTCGGAGGATGAAGTTGGAGTTTTTGTAAATGCTCTGTAAATGGCTGGAGAATTGGCTCCATCATGGGAGAATGAAAGGCATGAGAGGTCTGTAACCTCCGGCAGCCTATACCTTTGGCTTCTAGCTGTTGTTGTAATTGTGCGATCGCTTCAGCTACACCAGAAACCACGCAGTAGGAAGGCCCATTACTTGCAGCTAAAGATAGTTCCTCCGTTAGCAGGGGTTGTATCTCTGATTCAGAAAGTTGGATAGAGAGCATTTCCCCACTAGGAAGTTTCTGTATCAGTCGTCCTCGGATTGCGACTAGCGCTAAAGCATCTTCTAGCGAAAAAACTCCAGCTAAAGTAGCGGCTACATACTCCCCAATACTGTGACCAATCATCGCCTCTGGGTGTACACCCCATGACATCCACAATTGAGCTAGGGCGTACTCAATGACAAATAATGCTGGTTGAGCAACAATTGTCTGTTTAAGCTGCTCTGTTGCCTTGGCTGTCTGTGCCTCATCTGGATACAATACATGGCGTAGGTCAAAACCTAAATGTGGTTTTAGCAACTCACAACAACGATCAACTGTAAGTGTAAAAGTTGGCTCACTCTCGTAGAGTTCTCTAGCCATATTCACATACTGCGTTCCTTGCCCAGAAAACATAAACACCACAGGACGATTGCAAGGCTGCTGGTAGTGGGTGAATATTCGTTGTGATTCTGAAGTAGAAAGCACCTTTACCGCATCATTCATGTCTTGGCATACCACCATCCGACGATGATCAAAAGCTCGACGACCTACACCAAGGGTATGAGCCACATCTGCAAGGTTCAAAGGATACTGCTGGAGATGATTAGCCAGATTCGCCGTAGCTGTTTCTAACGCCGATTCCGTTTTTGCAGAAAGAACCAAGAGATGATATTTCCTCCCCTGCTCCCCCTGCCTCCCCACAGGCGCTTCTTCCAAAATTACATGGGCATTAGTCCCACCAATCCCAAAAGAACTGACTCCAGCGCGGCGAGGAATGTTATTTGTTGTCCATTGGGCAAGTTTGGTGTTGACATAAAAAGGACTGTTAGCAAAATCAATTTGCGGATTAGGTTCCTGAAAGTGCAAGCTAGGCGGTATTTGTTGATGCTTCAGCGCCAGAACAGTTTTGATTAGACCTGTTACCCCAGCAGCAGCATCTAAATGGCCAATGTTGGTTTTTACTGAACCAATGGCGCAGAAGCCTTTTTTGTCAGTACTGGCTCGAAAAGCTTGTGTTAACGCCGCGATTTCAATCGGATCTCCTAGTGATGTTCCTGTGCCATGAGCTTCAATATAGGTAATCGTTTCGGGTTCAACCTCGGCAACAACTTGAGCAGTTCTAATCACCTTGGCTTGACCATCTATCCGTGGTGCTGTATAGCTGACTTTGAAAGAGCCATCGTTATTAATAGCGGAACCTTTAATGACAGCATGGATGGTATCCCCATCTGCTAAAGCATCCTCTAATCGCTTCAAAACCACGATGCCTACACCTTCGCCACCGACAGTTCCCTGTGCTTGAGCATCAAAAGCGCGGCAGTGTCCGTCAGGAGAACCAATTGCCCCCTCTTTGTAAACATAGCCCGTTTTTCTGGAAGAACTGATGGAAACCCCACCTGCCAAAGCTAGATCGCATTCCCCGTTTAGTAAGCTTTGAGTGGCTAAATGAACAGCGACTAATGAAGTAGAGCAGGCGGTTTGAACAGTGAAGCTTGGCCCTTCTAGATTCAGTTTGTAAGAAACGCGGGTAGTTAAATAGTCTTTGTCACCTGCGATCGCAAGTTGGTGATTATCTATAGATCCAATAATATCTTCGTTTAAAAGAATATTGAGTAAGTACCTACTTAAGCTAGCCCCTGCATAAACTCCAATAGAACCTTGATAATTTTCTGAGTCATAGCCAGCATCTTCAAGAGCAGTATACGCACATTCTAAAAAGAGGCGATGTTGTGGATCGGTAATTTCCGCTTCTCTGGGATTAAAGCCAAAAAATGCAGCATCAAAAAGTTCTACATCTTCTAATACAGCTCGTGCTTTAACAAACTTTGGGTTATTGAGTGTAGCTGCATCTAACCCATAAGCTAACAGTTCTTCATCAGTAAAAACTGAAATTGACTCTACACCATTTTGGAGATTTTGCCAAAATTCATCAACGTTTTTGGCACCAGGAAACCGACCTGCTAGACCAATAATTGCGATTTCTGAACCGTTATGATGAAAAGCTTCTATGGGGATACTCATTCTTCATTAGCTCCTTGATTATTCATCATCAACTTTATTTTCTGTAAACGTTTTTTCTGTTTAGATTTACCAAGGGAAATTTTTTCTATTGAAATATTAGTTTCGCTAAAAGATGATGTTTGATTTTTAGTTTGACTAAAGAACTCTGCAAGAGAGTTAATAGTCGGATATCTGAACATATCGAGCATTGATAAATCAGTTTGGAATATTTCGTGTAATTGGCTATGAACTTTCACCATGAGTAATGAATGACCGCCGAGTTCAAAGAAGTTATCGTGAACGCCTATGTTGTCAATATTGAGAGCCTTTTGCCAAACTCCAGCAATGGTTTGTTCCATCTGTGTTTGCGGCATTACATAAGCAGCTTCTAACTCTGGGCGAATTTCTGGTGCAGGTAGCGATCGCTTATCGAGTTTACCGTTGGGCAACAAAGGCAAGGTTGGCAGGATAATGAAACTTGAGGGCATCATATATTGCGGTAGCTTCTCCTGAAGAAAGCCACGCAACTCAGTAATTGTTAGTGTCTGTTCTGGCTGAGGGCTGACATAAGCCACTAAGTGCTTATCACCATGCTCGTCTTCCCTAGCTATGACCACGGCTTCGCGTACTTTATTATGCTGCTGCAATTTTGCTGATATCTCGCCCAGTTCGATGCGGAAGCCCCGAATTTTTACTTGATCGTCAATACGTCCCAGGAGTTCGATATCCCCGTTGGGTAAGTAGCGGGCTAAATCACAGGTGCGATACAGACGCATCCCCGATTTTTCGCCAAAAGGGTTAGGAATAAATTTTTCGGCAGTCAGTTCAGGATGATTGAGGTAGCCCCTGGCAATTCCAATACCACCAATATACAACTCGCCTGGTACTCCTACAGGTGTAAGCTGCAAATGTTTGTCTAGCAAGTATACCTGGGTGTTGGCAATGGGACGACCAACAGGTACACAATAAACGGGTTGGTTCTCTGAATAGGTAACTGGTTCAACTGGTTCAAAAATTGTGACACCAATAGTTGCCTCAGTTGGGCCATAAGCATTAAGCCAACGGATACGGGGACTCTTGGAGCGATCGCTTACCAGTTTATGCCAAAGTGCAAGTTTTTCTGGTAAAGCTTGCTCAGTTCCGACAATCACCAAGCGCAGCGTCGGCGGTAATGGTGCTGTTGTTTGAACCAAGTCGGACACCCACTCATGCCAATAGGCTGTTGGTAAATTGAGGACAGTTAGTTTTTCCTGTGCCAAGAATTTTCCAAAGTGAGCAAACAATAATACCTGATTGGGTCGGATGACTACAGTTGAACCACTTAACCATGATGGAAATAATTCTTCAGCTGTTACATCAAAGCTCACAGAAGCGAATTGGAGAACGCGATCTTCTGGTTGCAGTTCATAAGCTTTAGCAGCAGCAATACTGTGGTTCACTAAAGCTTGATGCGAAATCAGAACGCCTTTAGGTGTTCCTGTAGACCCAGAAGTGTAAATCACATAAGCCAGATTTTCGGCTGTTACACCACTACTAGGATTTTCCTGACTTTCCTGGGCATACAGATCCCATTCGTCTAGGCAAACAACCTGAGCCGCAGATGTAGGGAGTTCCGTAACCAGATGCTTTTGGGTAAGCAACACGAAAGGTTTGACATCGTTTAATATCAAAGCTAGTCGTTCTTGTGGGTAGGATGGATCTAACGGCACATAAGCGCCACCAGCTTTGAGAATACCTAAAATTCCGATCGCCATTTCGAGCGATCGCTCTACACAAATCCCTACTAAAACCTCTGGTTTGACCCCAAGCGATTGTAAATAATGCGCCACTTGATTTGCGCGGTGATTTAGCTCTCGATAGGTGAGGTTTTGGTTTTCAAAACTTACGGCAATTGCATCAGGAAATCGCTCTACTTGAGACTCAAATAACTGATGGATACAATAGTCACCAGGATAGTCAACCTTAGTATTATTCCATTCCACCAACAACTGATGCTGTTGGGTTTGTGTCAATATAGGCAATTCTGCAAGGGATTGCTCTGGGTTGGCGACAACACCTTCTAGTAAGGTTACGTAATGTCCGAGCCAACGCTGAATTGTTTGGGTATCAAATAAATTAGTGTTGTATTCCAGTTCTACCAGTAGTTCACTGTCTGTCTGAAGAATATTTAAATTAATATCCAGCTTAGTTGCACCGGTAGAATTTTTAGCTACCTCAAACTCTTGTTTTAAAGACCTAGACTCAAATTGAGCTTTGTCCAAATTAAACCCTGTGGTAAAAAGAGGGGTGCGGCTAGGGTCTCGTGGTAACTTTAAATTTTCAATTAGTTTAATGAAAGGATAAATTTGATACTCGTAAGCATCCAACAATACCTGCTGGATTGAACTCAAATATTCTGTGAATCTTGGGTTGCCAATAACTTGGCTGCGTATGGGCAACAGATTAACACAGTGGCCAACCAGATATTCATCTGCGATCGCAGATTGTCCAGCCGAAGCAATGCCAACAACGATATCTTGTTGATTCGTCAATCGTTGCAATAAGGTGATAAATGCTGTTAAAAGAATCGTAAATAAAGTATAACCACGTTGTACACTTAAGCTTTTCAAAGAATTATATAAGCTGGAATCGAGAATGAGATTTTCTCGCGCTCCTGTGTACGAAAATATCGGTGGTCGAGGACGGTCAGTTGGTAATTCCAATACAGGCACTGAACTGGCAAATTGACTCAGCCAATAAGCTTCAGCTTTTGCCATTTCGGGACTCTGTTGCATTTGTACTTGCCACAGAGCATACTCACTCCATTTCATGGGTTGCGGAAGTTGGCTAGCAATTCCTTGGCACTCTGCTGAATAAATTGCTGCTAGTTCTCGTAACAAAATACTAATTGACCAACCATCAGCAACAATATGATGATTTGTCAGAATTACAAGATGATGATCTTCTTGTAACTTGACTATATGACACTTCAGTAATGGCCCTTTTTCTAAATCGAAAATTTGTTGAGCTTCTCGTGTTAACAATTCCGATAGCTGTGTTTCTCGTTGACTTTTATCTAAAGTTGAAAAGTCGCTCACAGGAATGTCTATAGTCAAAGTGGAATGAATCAGTTGATTATCCCCTTCTGGGCTAAAAGTAGTTCGCAGCGCTTCGTGACGATTGATAATTTCCTGAACAGCCTTACGTACTGCGAATAAATTGCCAGCCCCTCGCAGATGGATAGTTCTAGATTCGTTGTAGGCGCGGGAAACTTCATCTCCCATCTGTGCTAAAAACCACAGTTCTTTTTGTGCTGCTGTCAGGGGAATTTTGAGCGTTGTTGAAATCGGGGCAGGTGGTAATAATTCCCCTTGCTGCATTTCTACTATGCTTTCCTTGACTGCCCCAATTACGTGTTCAATATCTGCATCTGTATGTGCCGTAGACAGATAAAAAGTGCGTCCTTCCCAGACATAAACGCCTTTTTCTAGTAAATGGTAGAAAAACAACTGACCAAATTTGAGGGGCGATGAGGCTATAAAACGAAACAGCGAACCAAAATGGACTACTTGAATAGGAACTTGTCTTTGTTCAAAGTAACTATTAAGAGTCTGGGCTAATTTCGTTGTTTTTTCAGATAACTCCTGCTGTAATATCGGGCCACTATTTTTAATATGGTTGAGTGTAGCCCAAGCCGCAGCCATTACCAAAGGATGTTTGAAAAAAGTACCCGCAAATACTGTGGTTTCCGCTTGAGGATAAGATTCATCTCCATAGTTCCACATCCCACCGTCAAATATATCCATCAAAGCTGCTTTACCAGCTATAACCCCAATTGGTATCCCAGCCGCAACAGCTTTACCATAAGTGGTCAAATCTGCTTGAATATTCCACAATCCCTGAATCCCGCCTGGGTGCATCCGAAAGCCGGTAATTACTTCGTCGAAAATTAATACGGTTCCTGTTGCTTGAGTTAATTGTCTGAGTTCGAGCAGAAACTCTTGAGGTTGTAAATCTGGGCGACTGCTTTGTATCGGCTCCACCAGAACTGCTGCCAGTTCGTGAGCATGAGTTTTCAGAATTTCTAGGGATTCAGGTTTGCCATAGTCGAGTACGATGACATCATCAGCAATGTATGATGGAATACCTATAGCTCTAGGGATAGAACGCCGCGTTTCTTCGCTGGTAGTTACTCCTCTTACCAAAATCCCATCATAAATACCGTGATAAGAACCAGCAAATAAAGCAATCTTAGAGCGTCTTGTAGTAGCACGTGCTAGGCGGATTGCTCCCATTACAGCTTCTGTACCATCGTTACAAAAAGCTGCCCGTTCCGCACCTGTCAACTCACAAATTAACTCCGCAACCTGACCGGCAAGACGCGATTGTGGCCCATGCAATATACCTTGCTTTATTTGTTCTTGAATAGCTTCGATGACAAAGGGAGGTGAATGACCAAATAAAAGCGCCCCAAACCCCATCGAAATGTCTACATACTCTTTGCCATCAACATCCCAAAGTCTGGCTCCTTCTCCACGCTGTCCGTGAATGGGATACAACATCTCTTTAATCGAGGGCAAGAACCCTGTTATTGCTCTGCTATTAGCATGGTAGGAGCGATAAGCTTGAGTAAGTCGTTTAGATTCTGGAGTCAGTTGAACAAAACGTGCAATTAAAGCATCTAAATGTTTTTGTTGACCGGGAGTTAACAGAGTCTTTGATTCTAAATCAAGAGGCTCAATTGTTTGGTTTATGAGTTGTTGCTTAGACTCAACCTGAATCGATGATGAATTTTCTGGAAAATCAGAGTTATTAATTAAAGATTTAGCAATTTGTCCTACCTCATCCTGAATAGGGGTAGATGTGATTGCTTTTTGTACAGATAATATCTTCTTCGATGAACCTGCTTTTTGCAAAATTGCTAGTTGTTTGGACATCAACTCAAGCTGCTGTTCTATTACCTCTTCGAGTACTGTACCTGTTACAAAATTTTCATCTTCTGGCTCCAAACTTTGTGTATCTGAAGTCTGTATGGCAAGTGTTGGTTCAGTATGTGCTTGTAATATTGGACTAAATGTTGATTCCTGAAAAGAAGGCTCTAAAATAGGATTTTTTGAAGGTAATTTTTGAGCTACATGAGTTCCTAACGCATGAATTGTTGATAATTTTTCAAGCAATAAACGAAAAGAAATATCGATACCTAGCTGTTGTTGAATAGTACGGTTAATTTGCAATAAAATTAGAGAGTCAACGCCCATCTGTAGAAAAGGAGTATGAATATCTATTACCGTTGATTTAACTCCCAATGATTCACTAACAATGTGCTTGAGAGTTGATACTATTTTTTTATATCGAGAATCTTCATCCATAATGTTTTACATTTATTGAGACTGCTAATCACTAAAAAGGGAATTACTGTTAGCTGAAATTATATATCTTTGTCTAATAGTTCTAATTGCTTAAACATGATAGAGATTTGAGTGTTGATTATTTTTTTAATACGATCTCCACTTTTCTGATTTTTGCTATTAAGTTGAAGGATATTGTTTTGCTGGGATTCAATACTTAAAGGTTGTGATTTATCTCCTAAATTATTTGGCTGACTACTAATTTGTTCATTCTGCAACTTCTGGTTATTAACGTTAGCAGAGTCAACCCAGTATTTTTTTCGTTCAAAAGGATAAGTTGGTAAGGGAAGTCGATGACGTTTTTGATTGGCATAGAACCCTGACCAATCTACTTGTATTCCATACATCCATAAATATCCCAGAGTATTTAATAAGAATACAGCATCAGATTGTTGCTCATGAGGATGACTTATAGAACAAAACACAAATTTTTCCGGGAATTGTTGCTTAGTCAAAGTACTTAAAGTGCGACCAGCCCCAATTTCTAAAAAAATCCGATTTGGCTGTTTACACAATTCAATAATGCCATCAGCAAAGCGTACTGATGACCGCAAATGTTTAGCCCAATAACTGTTATTTGTTGCCTCTTCTGGAGTAATCCAAGTACCAGTTACGTTAGATAAAAAAGGAATTTTTGGGTGATTAAGATTGATTTTTGCTAATAGCTTGGTAAACGGCTCTAGAATCGAGTCCATCATTTGAGAATGAAAGGCGTGAGATGTATGCAGAGAACGGTAGTCAATTCCTTGCTCAGTTAAGCGGTTTTGCAAATCTTCAATCTCTGCACTTGGGCCCGAAACTACACAACGCTCTGGTGCGTTAATGGCTGCTAAGGAAAGTTTATCACCTAGCATCTGCATAACTTTTTTCTCCGGTAGCGCTACAGCCAGCATTGCACCTGAAGGTAGTTGCTGCATCAGTTTCCCACGAGTAGCAACTAGCATTAAAGCATCTTCTAAAGAAAATACCCCAGCTAAACAAGCAGCGACATATTCTCCTATACTGTGACCGATCATTGCATTAGGATGCACTCCCCTAGCTATCCACAATTGTGCTAAAGCATATTCAATTACGAACAACGCCGGCTGGGTAATGTTAGTTTGTATTAACTGCTGTGTCGCCCATTGGCTCTGTTCTTGGCTGGGATAGAGAATAGTGCATAAGTCTAACCCTAAAATAGGTTTAAGTTGTTCACAGCAATAATCAACTTGTTCTCGGAAAATTGGCTCAGTTTGGTATAATCCTAGACCCATTCCTACATATTGAGATCCCTGACCGGGAAACATAAATACAACTTCTGGCTCACCTGGTTCTTGATAGTGCGTGAGAACTCGTTCCGGGTCTTTTCTTTCTAAAACTTTGATTGCATCATCAATATCTTGACAAACTACCATCCGACGATAGTTAAAAGCTCGACGACCTACTTTAAGAGTGTAAGCAACATCAGCTAAGTTTAAATCGGGATGCTGTTTGAGATGATTAGCCAGATTTGCCGTAGCTGTCTCTAATGCTGATTCTGTTTTCGCAGAAACAACCAACAGATGATGTTTACTCAGTTGCTCCCTCTGCTTCTCTACGGGAGCTTCTTCTAAAACTATATGAGCGTTAGTGCCACCAATACCAAAAGAACTGACTCCTGCACGTCTAGGGTGTCCATTTGACTTCCATTCTGAAAGCTTGGCGTTAACGTAGAATGGACTGTTAGCAAAATCAATCTGGGGTGATGGTTCTTGAAAGTGTAAGGTGGGTGGTATTTGCTTGTGTTTGAGTGCGAGGACAGTCTTGATTAAACCTGCAACACCAGATGCAGTATCTAGGTGGCCGATATTCGTTTTTACCGAACCAATGGCGCAGAAATTCTTTTTCTGAGTTTTGGCGCGAAAAGATTTAGTTAAGGCTGCAATTTCAATCGGATCTCCTAAAACTGTGCCGGTGCCATGAGCTTCTACATAACTGACCATATCGGGTTCGATTCTGCTGATGGCCAGAGCCTCTGCAATCACCTTGGCTTGACCATCGATACTAGGAGCTGTATAGCCAATTTTGGCAGCACCATCATTATTAATCGCTGAACCTTTAATCACAGCATGAATATAATCTCCATTAGCGATCGCATCTGCTAATCGTTTTAAAATTACTATACCTACCCCATCACCGCCAACTGTTCCTTGCGCTTTGGCATCAAAGGCGCGGCAATGTCCATCGGGAGACAAAATTCCCCCCTCTTGATACGCATAGCCAGTCTTTTTTAAGTTAGTTATAGAAACTCCACCTGCTAAAACCAGATCGGATTCACGATCTATTAAGCTTTGGCAGGCTAAATGAATAGCAACTAATGAACTAGAACATCCAGTTTGAACAGTGATAGCTGAACCCTTTAAATCTAATTTATAAGCAACTCGTGTAGTCAGATTATCTGTACGATTATGATGTCTAATTTGGTCAAGACCAACTAATTTGATTAATTCAGGATTGGAAAAAAGATTGAATAAAAAGTAACTACTAATACTGGCGCTACCGTAAACACTAATTCGACCTTGATAAGTTTTAGAATCATAGCCAGAATTTTCCAAAGCCTCCCAAGCTGTTTCCAAAAAGAGGCGGTGCTGGGGATCTATTATTTCTGCTGTTTTGGGAGAGTAATCAAAGAATGCAGCATCAAATAATTCTATATCTTCTAGTACAGCATTTGCTTTGACATAATTGGGATCATTTATTGTATTTGTATCTACTCCCATTGATTCTAGCTCTTGGTCTGAAAAAAATGAAATTGCTTCCAAACCATCTTTGAGGTTTTGCCAGAAGTTATCCAAATTACTAGCTTTAGGAAAACGTCCCGACATACCAATAATAGCTATATCTAAATCGCTGATTTGAGTCTCCTTACAATCGTCAGGTGTCATGGGTAAGCTGTTATTAGTAAAGGTTTTAGTCGTGCTACTTTTGGTCAAATTATTTTACCTGTATTGCGCCCGTGACTGCCTAGAATCAGTGCGGCTTTGAGCGCGTTGAGTGCTTTCTTCAAAAGAGGCTACTTCCGTCTGTTTTCTCGTTAAATATTTAGCTAATGAGTTGATAGTTGGATATTCAAATAAATTAATCACCGATATATTGCTGAGGAAAATTTCTCGTAGTTTAGCGTGAGCTTGAACAAGCAATAATGAGTGACCACCGATATCAAAGAAATTATCATGAATGCCCACTTTCTCAACATGAAGAATCTGTTGCCAGATATCAGCGATACTTTGCTCTACCTCAGTTTGTGGTGGTTCATAATTTGCAGCCAATTCTGGGCGATCGCCATTTGATTCTGGAAGTGCATTACGGTTGATTTTACCATTGGATGTTAGTGGCAGAGCCTTCAACATGATAAAAGTTGAGGGCATCATGTATTCTGGTAGTTTTTCTCTGATAAATCTTTGCAGTTCGCTAACATTGAGTGTTTGTGTTTGCTTAGAAACAACGTAGGCGATTAAGGATTTGTTGCTATTGTCTTCCCGAACAGAAACTACAGCTTGTTGTACTTGCGGATGTTGACACAGTACGCTTTCAATTTCTCCAAGTTCAACACGAAAACCCCTGATTTTTACCTGCTGATCAACTCGTCCAATGAATTCAATATTGCCGTCAGCTAAGTAACGAGCCATGTCACCAGTTTTGTATAGACGCGAACCCATCTCTGCAAAAGGATTAGGAATGAACTTTTCTGCCGTTATATCAGAGCGATTGAGATAACCTCTGGCTAACCCCGCACCACCAATATACAGTTCACCTGGTACACCGATGGGTACTGGTTGCAGTTGCTTATCTAGTAAATAAATCTGCGTATTGGCAAGTGGACGACCAAGGGGTACTGTCTGCGTACTAATTTGCTGATTTTGAACTGCGAAGGTAGTAACCCCTACGGTGGCTTCTGTAGGGCCATAGTGATTGAAGATTAAGCTGGATGGAGCTTGCTGCCGAATCTGCTCAATAAGTTGCCAACTTGCAGCTTCGCCACCCAGAATTAGCTGCTGGCGGGGCAAGATGGAATCGGATGGGGCAGAGGCGAGAAGAGTAGCAAGGTGGGAGGGGACAATTTTGAGGCAGTCAATGGGATGGGTACGGCAGTATTTTGCCAAGATTGCTGAGTCAGTAGCACACTCAATGGATAATATATGCAGACATCCGCCAGTACAAAGGGCAGCAAAGATTCCAGTGTTACCCAAGTCAGCAGCTAAGGTGGAAACAGTGGCAAAGTTAGTTGTGGTTGATAAGTCTAACCTCTGTGTGATTCCGTGAAGGTAATTCAGTAGTTGCTGGTGTTCGATCGCAACTCCCTTCGGTTTACCAGTAGAGCCAGAGGTGAACAAAACATAAACTAAATTCTGGGCTGTGATTTCACTGATGGGATTTTCATCTTTGTGATCGGCAATGATATCCCAATCTGTATCTAAGCAAACTATCTGTGCTACATCTGTTGGCAGGTTATTGACTAATCGCTGTTGTGTCAATATCAATGGTATTTCGATATCCTGCAATCGGCTAGCAAAACCTTCCTTGGGTAAGGTTGGATCTAGTGGTAGATAGGCTCCACCAGCTTTTATAATGCCCAAAAGCCCAATAATCATCAAGAGCGAACGCTCTGTGCAAAGTCCTACTAAAACTTCCGGCTTGACTCCTCGCTGTTGCAAATAGTGGGCAAGTTGATTAGCTTTGCGGTTCAACTGTGCATAAGTGAGTTGCTGATCTTCAAAGACAACAGCAATTTTATTTGGTGTTTTTTGTACTTGTTCTTCAAATAGTTGGTGAATACATTTATATTGGGGATTGTCAATATATGTTTGGTTAAATTCTACTAGTAATTGTTGGCGATCGCTAAAGCTGAGAATTTCTAATTGGCTAATTTTCTCTTCGGGATTAGCAGTTACACTCGTTAATAAAGTTTGGAATTCTCTGGCTAGACGTTCAATAGTATCGGCTGTAAAGTAATTTACATCGTAGTAGAACTCTGTGGTTAAAGAATGCTCGCGTTGAGTACAAGTGAGTTTTACTTTAAATTGTTCAATACAACTGTAATATTGCTCAAGAGAAAATGATACGTCGCCAGCAACGAGTTTTTCTGGTAGTTGCTCAAATTCGAAACCGATGGGAAAAGCTAGTTGTTCGTGATTTTCTATTGGTTTTGGCACAAAATAATCTTGCCATTCTGCACTAGCTTCTATAGTCTGATTAGCTAGTTCTACAACTTCTTGAAAGCGTAAGTCTGGTGTCAAATGGCTTTTAATTGGCAACCAAGTGGCAACAAGTCCTAATAAATTGTATAGTTCTTCGTAGTCTCTGCGATCGCTAGCCATACCAACAACGATATCTGGCTGTCCTGTAAGTCGCCAAATCAGCGTTTGCCAGCAAGCTAGTAAGATGACAGCAGTAGAAGTATCATACTTTTGAGCTAAGTTGGCAATCTTGGCTGTCACATCAGGAGGAATATCTAATCGACAGCAGTTGATCTCAAACTTGGATGGCTGTGATGGCTGGCTTTCAAAAGGTAATTTCAACGAAGCAAGTGGAGAAAGTTTTTGCTCATGCCAATATTGCTTCGCTGCTTCTGCATCTTCATCTGCGAGTAATTGATTCTGCCATTCTGAGAATTGTAGATATTGTACAACTTCTTCAGATAGTCTCTCACCTTGTAAACAAGCAGAGTATGAATTGCTGATTTCTGTCACCAGATTTTTGAGTGTCCAAGTATCGGCACAAACTGAAGGCAGACTAATAAGTAAAATATGCTTTTTTATTGATAGCGTTAGTAGAGATATATGTAACAGTGTTCCTTGCTCAAAGTCCAAAGTTAGGTCCGCTGCTGTTTGGAAAAGCTCTGCAATTTTACTTGAGATTTCCTTGGGTTCACAATGACTCAGATCGATATTATCCCACGATAGAATACTACTATTTTTTACATCCATCACAGGAATTTTCATTCCCGGTAGGCAGTGAAAAGTTGTACGTAAAATTCCATGTCGAATAATGACTTGTTCTAAAGCAGCTTTTAATACTTCTGGTTTGAGATTGCCTTCTATAAGAAGGGCAGATTGAGCAAAATAAGCTGAATTATATTGCTGTAATGACCAAAGACGCTTCTGTTGAGGGGAAAGGCGAAAACCCTGAGTTATTTGAGTTGGCATATATGGGAGTCCTAAATCATTTTTAAAATAAATTAACCGCAGAGGCGCAGAGAACGCAGAGAGAAGAATTGGAGATTTTCAAGATTTATTTAGCTGTTTACGACAAACGAAACAGGCAGCTTCAGAGGTTTTATTTACTTCAAGTTCGCGGTTAATATCATAGATACTAACTTCTGTAAATCCTGCTTTTTCCAGAGCTATTTTAACTTCTGCTGCTGAATAAGCTTTTAAGAAAAAGCTTCTATCTAAGCGTTGCCAGTTACCATTTATAAATTCAAATCTGGTGGTGTCTTTTCGACCTATTTTGGTGTTTGAATCGTAGCTCCAAATATCAACCCAGACATTATCTTCTTTTACACCTCCACCAGATTCATTATTTTTCCAATTTGATTCACATAATTCTTCTAGATATAATTCAAAGGCAAATATACCATTTTCTAGCAAAGCATCATACACGTTTTGCAATGTATTCTGTAATTCTTCAATGCTGAGGATATAATTCAGAACTACATCTGTGGAAATAACTGCATGAAAGGTTGGCGGTAATTTAAAAAAGCGGGCATCATCTAGAATAAACTCAGCTTCTGGTGCATTCTCACGAGCAATATTAAGCATTCCTTCAGAGCTATCAAGCCCAGTTACTTGATAACCTCTTTGTATTAGCCGTTGGGCAATTTGTCCTGTACCGCAACCGAGGTCAAAAATATGCGCTCCTTCTGGAATATTTTGAAGGATTAATTTGTCTATACACTCCAGCACTATGTCGTGGCGTTCTAGTAGACTTTTCAAATCGTAAATGGAAGCGATCGCATCATGATTAGTATTGCGTTGTTTTGAAGATATCAAGTATTTATCCTCCTTTTAATGGAATTTATTTATATTTATTTTTTTCCGATTACTGAATCATTTCTGCCATTGCTACAACAAGTTTGCGATCACCTATATATGGATTTCGCCCGTGGGCAGTCAGCATATTATCTAACATCAAAATATCGGTTTTTTGCCAAGTAAAGCTCGTCTGAGACTGCTGATAAACTTCATTTATTTCTGCAATAACTGAGTCTTCTATAGGAGTACCGTCTCCGTAATAAACATTACGCGGTAGCTTTTCATCTCCAAAAGTAGACAATAAAGATTCCCGAACCTCTGCATCTAGATACGCTATATGGTGTAACTGAATTTGATTAAAAAATACAGGTTCGTTCGTTTTTGGATGTACTGCTAAAGCTGGACGAACTTGGCGCGTAATTAGACTGTTATCATCATACCATTCAAAATCAATTTTAGTCTGACGACAATAATTTTCTACGATAGATTTGTCATCGGTACGAAAGAAGTTTTGCCAGCTTACATCTAGACCATTTGTATAGTGACGAACATACATTAATTGTTTTCGCTCTAATCTTTCTCGCAGCTTGGGATTGAGAATTTTGTAAGCTTGGCGGCAGTCTATAATCGGTGTTTCTCCACCTTGTTGTGCTGGTTGCACACAGAAAAACCAAATTTTTAGAGGCCACTGATGTAAATGAGAGCTTTCATTATGAAAAAGGATTGCTTTATCAGGTGGATAAGGGGTAGAACCATAAACTTTACCACCTTCTCCAGTCCGAGGTAAATCACCATAATCACCAAACAAGTCTGGCGAAATTGTCTGAGCAAAACTTTCGAATTCTGAGACTAATTCTACATTAAAACCTCTAAATAAAATTGCCCCATGCTTTAATAATTCTGTCTGGATAAATTCTTGGTTAGTTTTAGCCCAAGCTACCAAATCAATATCGTCTGTAGCTGGCTGAATTACGAGAGGAAATGTTTGCCCAGATTGGAGATAATTGGTTTTTACCAATCTTTCTGGTAACAAGCTAACAGCTTTGGGAGTAATGCCGATTAACTTTTTCTGATTAAAGGCCCTACGTTCTTTTTTTTGTATAGCTTGTTGTTCTCTTTCTGCTTCGGTAAGCATTTCTAGGCTACCAATCCGAGCATCGGGTTGTGAAATTATACTGTTAAGAAGTGTCTGGAAGCGATCGGTCATAAGAGTGATAGTGCTGGCATCAAATAAGTCAGAGTTATATTGCCACTTACCTGAAATCCCTTGCTTTGTTTCAGTCACAAATAGCGCTAAATCAAATCTAGCAACTTTGTGTTCAATTTCTAACAAACTTAAGGTTAGTCCTGGTAATTCCAAAGGCGGCATGGGTGCATTTTGGAGGACAAATAATACCTGAAATAATGGCGGAGTGTTGCTTAAATTCCGCTCTGGTTGTAGAGCTTTTACTAATTCATCAAAAGGCAAGTCTTGATGAGCATAAGCTCCTAATGCTACTTGACGCACTCGCCCAAGCAACTCTCGAAAACTTGGATTCCCACTCAAGTCGGTGCGTAAGACAAGCAGATTCACAAAAAAACCTATCAGCAACTCAGTTTCAGATAAGTTACGGTTAGCAACATCAGTCCCAATCACGATGTCATCTTGATTTGTGTAGCGTTGTAGTAATACCTGAAACCCTGCTAGCAAGGTCATAAATAAGGTGACACCCTGCTGGCGTGAGAGGGTTTGCAGTGCTAAGGACTCTTGAGGAGGAATTACAAAAGTTTGAGAAGCACCCCGACGGGTTTTAATGTCTGTGCGGGGACGATCTGATAATTGCATTACAGGGAGGTTATTCCCCAATTGTTGCTTCCAGTAGGCGAGTTGAGTTTCTAGTACCTCTCCTTGTAACCACTGTCTTTGCCACACAGCAAAGTCTGCATATTGAATGGGTAATTCTGGGAGTAGAGAAGGTTTGTTACAAGAAAAGGCTTCGTACAGTAATGCTAACTCCCGAATGAATATACCCATTGACCAGCCATCTGAAACAATATGGTGGATTGTGAACAATACTATATGCTCTTGTTCACCGACGCACAGTACAGTGCATCGCATTAATGGAGCTTGGGCTAGATCAAAAGTGTGTTGGGCTGACTCGATAATGAGTTGTTGAATCTTAACTTCCCGTTCTACTTCTGGTAAGTCGCGCAGGTCTAACACTGGCAATGTCACAGTTTGGGTTGAGATGTTAGCGCCGTTTTCAGTGGGAATCGCCTGAAATGGTTGTCCATCTACCATATAAAAAGTAGTATTCAAGACTTCGTGACGACGGACAATTTCACTCAAACTCTGTTCTAGCAAAGGCACATTCAAAGAACCTATGAACCGCACAGCGACAGGTATGTTGTACATAAAGCTGTCTGGTTGGAGTTGCTCTAATAACCATAATCTTTGTTGGGCAAACGACAGGGGTAAATGACCATCTCTGGCAACGCGCTGAATGGGCGGAATTTCTCTGACTATTTCTGCTTTCATTGCCTTGTGAATTTCTGCGGCTAATCGAGCTATCGTTGGTGACTCAAATAAACCACGTAGAGGTAAATCGACCTCAAAAGCTTTCTTCACGCGAGAAATAACTCTGGTTGCTAATAGTGAATGGCCGCCTAACTCAAAGAAATTGTCATAGATACTAAGGATTTCCACACCCAGAACTTCTTGCCAAATCCCGGCTAATACTTCTTCTACTGGATTGCGAGGTGCGATCGCACCACCTTCGAGATGAGATATAGCTGGATCAAATGCAGGCAAGACACGGCGGTCTATTTTGCCATTAGGTGTTAAGGGCAGTGCTTCCAAAATCACAAAGGCTCTTGGTATCATATAACTTGGTAATTTCTTCTCTAGGAAGCGGCTTAGTTCACTAATTGCCACTACCCGATCGCGCTGAAGAACTACATAAGCTACCAAACGGCGATCGCTGGGTTCATCGCCCTGAATCACAACTACACTTGTCTGCACCTCTGGATGTTGGTTCAGTAAGGCTTCAATTTCTCCGAGTTCGATACGGAAGCCCCGAACTTTCACCTGATGATCGATCCGTCCCAAAAACTCTATGGTTCCGTCGGCTCGGTAGCGAACTAAGTCCCCAGTTTTGTAAAGGCGATACTTCTTTGAAAATTGGTCTTCTTTCACTCCGCTTTCAAAGGGGTGCGAGATGAATTTCTCGGCTGTGAGTTCTGGTCTGTGAAGATAACCACGAGCTAATCCAGCACCACCAATATGCAATTCACCAGGAATTCCCACAGGAACTAGTTTCTGCCCTGGATCTAAAATATAGAATTGTGTGTTGGCAATAGGGCGACCGATGGAGACGATGCCATCTTGTCGCTCCATTTGCTCGTCTACCTTGTGAATAGCTGACCAAATGGTGGTTTCTGTTGGCCCGTATAAGTTCCACACTTGACAGCCTCCTTTGAGCAACTGATCCGCAAGACTGCGATCGAGAGCTTCACCGCCGCAAAGAATTTTCAGCCTATTACTACCTTGCCACCCAGCAGCTAACAGCAGCCTCCAGGTAGCTGGTGTAGCTTGCATGACTGTCGCACCAGAAGAAACTAGCTGTTCTGACAACTGCGTGGCATCAGTTGCCACTTGACGGCTGACTATTACCAAACGAGCGCCGGTAATTAATGGCAGATATAGTTCTAGTGCGGCAATATCAAAGGATAATGTGGTGACAGAGAGAAGGATATCTTGCTGAGTCAGCCCAGGATTCAGGCGCATCGTACTTAAGAAGTTAACGACAGCACTGTGGATAATCTGCACTCCTTTTGGTTGACCAGTAGAACCGGAGGTGTAAATCACATAAGCCAAGTTGTCAGCAGTGGCGTTGTGAATGGGATTGTCAGCACTACCTTTGGGAATTTTCTCCAGATATACTACCTGAGCTTGATGTTGTGGCAACGCCGCTAGTAAATTCTGTTGAGTTAGCAATACTGAGACTTGGGCATCTTCTAGCATGAATGCGAGGCGTTCCGCAGGATAGGCTGGATCGATTGGTAAATATGCACCACCCGCTTTCAGGATGCCCAATAGTCCAATAATCATTTCTAGCGATCGCTCTGTGCAAATTCCCACTAGCGTTTCTTTTCCTACACCCAATGTTTGTAAATGGTGTGCTAGCTGATTTGCGCGGGTATTTAGCTGTTGATAGGTAAATTGTTGATCTTCAAAAACTACTGCGATCGCATTTGGTGTTCGTTCTACCTGCGCCTCAAACAACTGATGAATACAAACTTTCGGATAATCAGCTTGCGAATCATTCCAATCTACTAGTAGTTGCTGTTGTTCTGCCTGGGTCAAAATTGGTAAATCTGATAGCTGCTGGTCTGGATTGGCGACAATTCCCTCTAGCAAGGTTTGAAAATGTCCTTGCATCCTAGCGATCGCAGCTGAGTCAAATAAATCGGTGTTGTACTCGAACACCCCAATTAACCCTTGTGCAGTGTCAGTCAGCGACAAAGTTAAATCAAATCTGGCTATTTCAGTGTCTACTTCCACCGGAGTCAGACTCAATCCTGAAAGCTTCAGTGTTTCCATTGGAGCATTCTGCAACACGAACATCACTTGAAATAGCGGCGTGTGTCCTAAGTTGCGGTCTGGTTGCAACTCTGCAACTAGCTGCTCAAAGGGTAAATCTTGGTGAGTATAAGCATCCAGTGTTACTTCTCGAATTCGCCGCAGCAATTCTCTAAAACTCGGATTCCCTGATAAGTCGGTACGTAGAACCAGGGTATTGACAAAAAAGCCGATTAGTCCTTCTATTTCACTGCGGTTGCGATTGGCGATCGGAGAACCGACGAGGATATCAGTTTGACTTGTATAGCGATACAGCAAGGTTTTGAATGCTGCAAGCATTGTCATGAATAGAGTGACTGCTTCCCGTTGCGAAATTGACTTGAGCGCCTGGGAGAGAGTCTGAGGAATAGACCACGACTGCTTTTTGCCTCTAAAGGTTTGAATAGCTGGGCGCTGGCGATCGCTTGGGAGTTGCAGCACTGGTAAATTTCCACCTAACTGCTGTTTCCAGTAAGCCATTTGGGAGGAACGTACCTCTGTTTGCAACCACTGTCGCTGCCATAAGGTAAAGTCTGCGTATTGGATAGGCAGATTGGGCAATAGTAAAAGCGTGCTAGTAGAGAATGATTCATAGAGTGCAGCCACTTCCCGAATCAGCACCCCTGCTGACCAAGCATCAGCAACAATGTGGTGGATGGTGAACAGCAAAATATGCTCATCCTCTGCCAATTGCAACAAGGTGGTTTGTAGCAATGGACTTTGAGTTAAGTCAAAAGAATGCCGTGCGTGCAAATTAGTCAGCCGTCGAGCCTCCGCCTCTCGTTCCTCTAGAGATAACTTCTGAAGATCCACCACTGGTAAGGTGATGTTGAGTGCTGGCGCAATAACTTGCACTGGTTCGCCATTGACGTTGACAAAACTAGTTCGCAAAGCTTCATGGCGTTGCACAATTTCTTGAAAACTCTGCTCTAAAATTGGGACATTGAGTGAGCCTTTAAGCAAGATTGCACTGGAGATGTTGTAAAAAGGATTGCCCGGATCTAATTGGTCAAGGAACCACAATCTTTGCTGGGCAAAAGATAAAGGCAATGCTTCATTCCGAGGAACACGCTCAATTGGTGGAATTTCTAATTTCTCACCGCTCCTCATTGTTGTTTCAATCAGTTCCGCAAGTCCAGCGATCGTAGGTTTCTCAAACAAACTACGTAACCGCATCTCTACTTGGAAGGCTTCGCGCACTTGGGAAACAACTTGTGTAGCTAGTAACGAGTGCCCTCCCAAATCAAAAAAGTTATTGTGGATGCCCACACGCTCAATACCAAGCAGCCCAATCCAAATTCCCGCTAGTACTTCTTCAACTGGCGTGCGAGGAGTTGCCAAACTGGTTTCTAATTCAGGGCGCACGGGGTTAAGTTCTAGCAACGCCTGACGGTCTACCTTGCCGTTAGGAGTTAGTGGTAATGCTTTGAGGATAATAAAGGTTGAAGGTAGCATATACTCAGGCAACCTGTCCCGAATATAGCCGCGCAGTTCATTGGTCGAGCAAGGGGATTCTTCGGAAGGTACAACAAAAGCTGCCAGATATTTTTGCCCAGATTCTGATTCTCTTACTAAAACTACAACCTCTCGCACATGAGGATGCTGATTTAATACAGCTTCAATTTCACCCAGTTCGATACGGAAACCCCGAATTTTAACTTGGTTGTCGATCCGGCCAAGAAATTCAATCGTGCCGTTTGGCAGATAACGACCTAAGTCACCAGTTTTGTAAAGTCGCGCTCCCGGTATGTCGCTGTAAGGATGGGGAATAAACTTCAAAGCTGTTTGGTCGGGCTGATTGAGATAGCATCGAGCAAGACCCGCACCACCAATGTAGATTTCGCCCTTGACTCCTAGGGGAGCTAGTTTGTAGTTTTCTTCTAAAATATATACTTGGGTGTTAGCAATTGACCGACCAAGGGGGACTGTTGCTGCTAAATGACGCTCAACTTGCCCAGACACAATCTCTAGGGTACACACACCGACACAAGCTTCTGTCGGCCCGTAGTGATTGAAGATTAGGCAATCTGGGGTATAGTGCTGAATCTGTTCGATTAAATGCCAATTAGCAACTTCACCACCCAGGATCAATCGCTGACGGGGCAAGATTAACTTAGCCGAAGAAGATGCCAAAAGGGAGGCTAGGTGAGAGGGGACAATTTTTAGACAATCGATTGGATGTTTGCGACAATATTCTGCCAAAGCTGCTGAGTCAGTAGCACGCTGATATGATATCAAATGCAGACATCCTCCTGTACAAAGAGCAGGAAAGATAACGGTGTTACCCAAGTCCGCAGCCAAGGTAGAAACAGTGGCGAAGTTGATCCCGGCTGGCAGGTTTAACCTATCTATAATGGCATTGACGTAATTAAGAAGTTGTTGATGTGCGATCGCAACTCCCTTCGGTTTACCTGTAGAACCAGAGGTGAACAGTACATAGACTAGATTCTCAGGTGTCACTTCACTGCTGGGATTCTCATCTTTGTTTTGAGCAATAACCTCCCAGTCTGTGTCTAAACAGATTACCTTGGCTGCATCTGTTGGCAAAATATCTAGCCAACGCTGTTGCGTCAAAATGATATCTACTTGAATCCCTTGCAAGCGTAAGTTTAGACTTTCCTGTGGCAAAGTTGGATCTAGCGGTAGGTATGCGCCACCAGCTTTGAGGATTCCTAATAATCCAATCATCATTTCCAGCGATGCCTCCGGCAACGTCTCCGACGAACGCTCTGTGCAAAGTCCAACTACAACTTCCGCCTTAACTCCTTGTTGTTGCAAGTAGTGAGCTAGTTGATTGACTTTGCTATTCAACTGTGCATAAGTGAGTTGTTGGTCTTCAAAGACAATGGCAATGTTATCAGGTGTTCTTTGTGCTTGTTCTTCAAACAGTTGGTGAATACACTTAGTCTGTGGATAATCGCGCTGATTATTATTCACCTCGTATAGCAGTTGGTGTCTCTCAATTTGGCTGAGAACCTCTAACTCGCTGATTGTCGCATCTGGATTAGCGATCGCACTTGCCAACAAAGTCTGAAATTGCTCTATCAAACGTTTAATGTCTTCTGCCTGGAATACGCTAGAGTCGTAGTGCAATTCTGCTGTTAATGTGTCATCTTGGCGCAGGCAAGAAAGTTTTAATCTGAACCGTTCAATACAGGCATACTGCTGATAAATTGTAAAGGATACATCAGCAGCTAGATATTTATCTGGCTGTTCTCCAAATTCAAAACAAAGCGGAAAGAAGCGTAAGTTATTTTGTATCAATCCTGCTATTTGTTCCCAGCTAAAATAATCTTGAATTTTATCTAACTGCTGAATTAATTGGTTATTACCATATACAATATCTTTAATTTTAGATATTGCTTCTAAATTAATAGTTAACGGTAAATATTTAGAAAATAGTCCAACAACTGTCTCTAGCTCTTGATATTTTCTTCCGGCAAAAGCCATGCCTATTGTCAGATATTCTTGTTTAGTTAAGCGCCAATTGAAAATCTGCCAGCAAGCCAATAAAAACTCAGATATTGAACTATTATTATATTGATTTAGGATGTCAATTTGTTTTATTAATTCAGGAGCGATCGCAAAACTCTGCGTTTGTGGTTTAAATACTAATTCGTCAGCAGATTGTTTTCCTAAAGGAAGTTTTAACCCTTGTAAATCCAACGCAATATTTTGTTTTTGCCAATAGTCTCTACCAGCTTCTGTCTCTGCTCCTTCCAACAATTCATTTTGCCATTCCGCTAGGTCTGCATATTGTAATGGTTCGTTCTCTATTTGTTCACCCTGTAAGCAAGCTGCATAAAACTGACTAATTTCTTGCACCAAAATTTCTAGCGTAGCAATATCTGCACAAAGCCCTGGTAAGCTCACAATTAATACATATTTGGATGCCGATAAAGTCACTAAAGATAGCTGCAAAGGAGAACCTTGTACAATATCAAAAGGCTGTTGACTGATTTTATGAAATAATTCTGTCAGCAACTTGTCTTGCTCTTGAGGTGTCAAACTGCTCAAATCATAAGTGTTATCCAAATTTATCTTATGCTTACCAATTACCTGCAACGGAATAGTCATTCCAGGTAAAGAGCGGAAGTTTGTACGGAGAATTTCGTGGCGATTGACAACTGTTTCTAAAACTAATTTTAAAATATTGACATCTAAATATCCCTCAATCAAAACAGCACACTGAGAACGATAAGGAAGGTTATCAATTTCTTGCAATTGCCACAGATGTTTTTGCTGGGGTGAGAGTCGAAAACCTTGCATTTCCTCTAGCATTCTGATTCTCCGTACTTGCCAATAAATATATTAATTACTGTATTGTTCTGCCATTCCCACTGCAATCTTTCGCGCACCCACAAATGGCATCCGCCCATGCGCTGTCAGCATATTATCGAGCATTAAAATATCTCCCGCTTGCCAGGGAAAAATAACCATTTCTTGTTGGTAAGCAGAGCGAATTTCATCTAATACAGCAGGTTCAATTGCTGAACCATCACCGTAATAAGTATTGTGGGGCAAATCTGATTCTGGAAACTCTGCTAATAATGGTTTGCGGATGCTTGGTTCTAAAGTTGAGATATGAAAGAAGGCAGCGTGATTAAACCACACGAGTTCATTTGTGTGCGGGTGTGTAGCAACCGCTTGACGAACTTGACGGGTTCTCAAACGATTACCCTCTTTCCACTCGAACTCAATGCCATTACTACGACAAAATGCTTCTACCTCAGATGGATTGGTTGTTTGAAAAACTGTTTGCCAAGGTAAGCCAAAGCCGTCGCCAAAGTTACGGACATACATAACTCCCTTTTGACTGAAGCGATCGCAAATTTTACCATCAATCCGTTGCAACAATTTGCGAGTGTCTGCAATTGGTGTTTCTCCTCCTTGTTGTGCAGGCTGGATACAAAAAAAGAAAATCTTTAAAGGCCAGGTTTTGGCGTAAGAAAGTTCGCTGTGCAGAAAAATACTTGAGTTAGCAGGATAGTCAGTTGAAGTATAAATATTACCTTGGATTGGGCTACGTGGTGAAGAGCGATCGCGATATTCCAGTAACTCTCCAGTCACGCTTTTGATAAACTGCTCAAACTCCAAATAGTTCTTCACCTGAAAATTCCGAAACAGAATTCCGCCATACTTAAACAAATGATTTGTAATCAACTCCCGATTACTCGCCGCCCAAGCAACTAAATTCACTGCATCTACAGTGGGTTGGATAAGCAAAGGAAGCGAATTTCCTGCCACTAAAGGTACTGCTTTAATCAATTCGGCTGGCGAAACATTGACACCTTGCCGTTTAGTTATTCGTAACTCATTGAGACTAAGTTTTGGGGACTCTGGAATTTTCATAATTTTGCTTCACGAATTCCCTTCAGCTTTTAATACTGGTAAAAGTCAAACTCATTTCATCTGCTTTCTGGTCGATTTCTGGAAATTCTAGCCCCAGATCATCCAATGAATTGACACCCAGAGTTTCCAAAACGAATGGTTGCAAAGTGTTGTTTTCAATAAAATTGCTACCTTCACTATTGTCGCCTTTATACACAATTACTAAATTATGGTAAAAGTGCAAAGAAACAATATTTTTATCAAAATAAGATGGAGTATAGCCGGGATTTAAAAATTCTTCATAATTCAATCCATCAACTAATTTTTTAAACATATTCATCACAGTTTTTGGGTCGTTCAAGTCAAGACTTCCACCCACGTTTACCCAATTTTGCATCATCACACTTTCTTGAGCAAAGTCTGACCACTTTTGTCCAAGACTTGGCCAGTAAGAATGATGAATATTTTCCGCAGCATAAATTCCGCCTTCGTTGAGTACAGGAAAAAATTTGTAGAAGGCTTTAATATGATGTTCATTAGCCGAACTGCCATCTTCAATGATGATGTCTAATGCTCCTGTTTCATTGAAAACATCTTTCATGAAAGATTCATCATTTTGATCGCCGTGAAATATTTTAATTCGGTCTTCTTCTAAATACCTTTTATCGACAATATCAATACCGTAGATCATACTATTTGGAAAATAAGTTTTAAAAGTTTTTAAAGCCTCACCTCCAATTGTGTGATCTTCGTAACCCCCTACACCAATTGCCAAAATCTTGAGTTTTTTCCATTTTAAGGGAGCAAAATGACTTTGGTAGCGATGAGCAAACCGCAGTCTAGGCCATTCTTCATGGGCATAAAGAGCCGCTACTTTACTTAAATCATTTGGCTGTAAAAATGCCCTAACTTGACGCGGAAAACTTTTTAATGATTGGATTAAGTTCATTGATGTTACTCCGATGTATTTTTATGTTCTTAGGAATTACGCAAACAATAGTCAAAACCTTGATTCTATGGTGGGGCAATTCATGTAGACGCAAAGCGGCTTCCCGCAAGGTATTTCCCCTACAATATGTATAGGACTTACGCAAAAACCCTCTAAAACTCTCATACCTCCGTGACCTCTGCGCCCTCTGTGGTAGCCTGCGGCAAGCCACTTCTCTACGAGACGCTACGCGAACGTGTCTACGTTTTTCGTTACCCCTGCGTAAGTCTTAGTTCTATTAACTAATGACTTTACGCTTGGTTAACTTCAGCTTTTCTAATGAAGTAAATTCCAGTTCTTTCTCTTTAATCTGCTGTTGTTCTCTGTCAGAGTTAACGATAATTGCGGCTAACTCATTTAGTCTGATATCTGGCTGCTCAACAACATTGCGTAGCAGGATTTCAAAATGAACAATCATTTGCCCAATAGTCTTGTCATCAAACAAGTCTGTTTTATACTCTAATGAGCCATTAAAACCTTCTAAACTTTCCCAAATACTGAATTTCAAATCAAATTTAGATGTACCACTATCAACCTCTAGGGGATGCAGAGTTAGCTCTGGAAGTTCTATAGATGGAATGGGAGCATTTTGCATAATAAACATAACTTGAAACAATGGGTTGTGGCTTAAGTTTCGCTCTGGTTGCAATTCTTCCACTAACTTTTCAAAGGGCAATTCTTGATGAGCGTAAGCACCCAAAGCCACTTCGCGTACTCGCCCTAACAATGCCCGAAAACTCGGATTACCTGATAGATTTGTACGCAGCACTAGGGTATTAATAAAAAACCCTATTATTCCCTGAGTTTCTGCTCTAGTGCGACCTGCAACAGGCGAACCAACTAAGATTTCTTGTTGGTTTGTATAACAGTACAACAACGTCTTAAATACTGCTATGAGTGTCATAAACTGAGTGACACCCTCTCGCTTATTTAATTCTTTTACTGCCTCACTTAGAGCTTTGGGAAATGCTAGAAATTGCTTTTTGCCACTGAAGGTTTGTATTGCTGGTCGGGGTCTATCTGTAGTCAGTTGCAGTACTGATAGATTACCGCTTAACTGCTGTTTCCAGTAATCAAGTTGGGTATGAAGAATCTCTCCTTGCAGCCATTTTCTCTGCCAATCAGCAAAATCTGCATACTGAATGGGAAGTTTAGGAAGTAGAGAGGGTAAGTCATGAGAAATAGCTTGGTAAATCTCTGCTAGTTCTTGAATCAGAATACCAATAGACCAACCATCTGCAATAATGTGGTGCATGGTCAAGAGCAATATATGCTCCTCTGGTTTCAAATACAAAAGTTGAACTCGCAGCAGTGGCGACTGTGATAAATCAAAGGGTTTTTGAGCGAACTCTGTGGCGAAGCGCAAAGCCTCAGCCACAGTTGCTTCTGGTAATTCCAAAACTGGTAGTGTCAACTTCACACTTGGGGTAATCACCTGAACTGGTCGCCCTTTCACAGATACAAAGCTAGTTCGCAAGGCTTCGTGACGCTGTACGACTTCGTTAAGACTTTGTTCTAATGTCGCCTGATGAAGCTTCCCAGTTAAACGTATTGCAATGGGAACGTTGTAGAAGGGGTTATTAGGTTCTAACTGGTTAAGAAACCACAAGCGCTCTTGAGATAGACACAGGGGTAGTTCTTGATTGCGAGAAATCTGCTGTAGCAGTGGTTCTGAAGATTTTGTAATTGTTAATTGAGAAAGGATTTGCATTGCTAGCAGAACGACACTAGCATCTTGGAAAAAATCTTCAACGGATATTGCTACCCCAAAATCTACCTGAATTCGATTTTTTAGATCGAAAACTATTAAGGAATCGATTCCCAAGCTATTTAGTGGTTGTTCTGGTTTCACTTGGGAAACTTCAACTTTTAATATCTGAGCAATTTGTTTTTGTAAGTAAGATATCAGCAATGGTAGGCGGGTTTCTGGCGCTGTTGCCATAATTGCTTCACGGCTCAGATTCGTCTTGTCCTCAAGGTCATCTGCACTATCCAGGATACTCTGGCTGGTAACTTTCAGTTTATTTGCCAAAAAATTGGCTTTTGTGGCACGGCGTTGAATTTTGCCGCTAGAAGTTTTGGGAATACTACCTGCTTTGATTAGTAGTACTGCATATACTTGCACTTCATGTACTTCTGCAACAGCCTGACGAATTGCGGCAGTAACTTCTTCAAAATTTGGTTTGGCACGAAACTCCAATTCCTGCACCACTACCAGCCGTTCTTCATGAGCAACTTCCACAGCAAAAGCTGCACAGCTACCTAAACGCAATGATGAATGACTGCATTCTGTAGTTAATTCAATGTCTTGTGGGTAAAGATTACGACCTCTGATGATAATTAAATCTTTAGCTCTACCTGTAATGAAGAGTTCTCCATTGTGCAAAAAGCCTAAGTCACCAGTACGTAGAAATGGCCCTAATGTTGTGCTAACTCCTGTGCCTTGGAGGTAGGCGTGAAATATTTGCTCCGTCTCTTGTTGCTGATGCCAATAACCTTGCCCAACACTAGGGCCTGATACCCAAATTTCTCCAACTTCGTCAGGTTGACAAGGGGTAAAAGTCT
This sequence comes from Nostoc sp. C110, assembly GCF_043099725.1. GTDB lineage: Bacteria > Cyanobacteriota > Cyanobacteriia > Cyanobacteriales > Nostocaceae > Nostoc > Nostoc muscorum_A. Next base: position 535,534 of record NZ_CP171148.1, read on the forward strand.
CTGGGTTAGCGATCGCAATTTGTTGTTGTGGTAAAGTTTGTCCACAACTGACAAAACTTTGAATATCTTCACTATCAGTATTTGCTTCAACAACCCGGTTTCTGGAAAGTGCCGATTTGACAACTGTTATGCAAGGAGGTGCAGCTTTCTTGATCCCGCCAGAAATCATCAGGGTTGCTTCCGCCATCCCGTAACATGGGTAAAATGCTTCCCGCCGAAAGCCACACTCTGCAAAAGCCTCTGCAAACCGTTCTAAAGTATCCTGCCGAATGGGTTCAGCACCATTAAACGCAACACTCCAACTACTTAAATCAAGGGTTTCTTTTTGCTCAGGGGTAATCTTTTGAATGCACAATTCATAAGCAAAGTTAGGGGCTCCGCTAGTTGTACCTCTGTAGTGAGAAATTGCCTGTAACCAACGATAAGGTCGTTGTAAAAAAGCTGTTGGGGACATCAAGATGCAAGGAAATCCACCATACAAAGGTTGCAAAATACCACCAATCAATCCCATATCATGGTAAACAGGTAGCCAAGAAACAAATTTACTACTAGGAGAATGTTCCATAATTTGGTAAGTCATGGCGGCATTGTGGAGCAAATTGCCGTGACTAAGCATGACTCCCTTTGGTGTCCCTGTAGAACCCGATGTATATTGCAGAAAAGCTAGGGTATCTGCATTGATGTGAGTTTGTTGCCAAGCGTCTTCTGAACCTGACGCTATATCATCTGTAGTCAACCACTGGAGACTTTCTAGGTTTGCTGCTTGTGCAAATATGGATTGTAATGTCGGGAGCATCGCTGTTGTAGTCAGAGCAATGCTAGGTTGTGCATCTTTAGTAATAGCGCTTATTCTGGGTGTTTTGCGTTGATTGAGAGGTGGATAAGCAGGAACTGCAACAACTCCAGCGTATAGACAACCAAAAAAAGCAGTTAAGTAATCTAGTCCAGGTGGATAAAGTAATAAGGCTCGTTCCCCATTTAAATTTAAAGCTTGGAGTTGAGATGCGATCGCACAAGAGCGCTTCACCAGTTGTTGATAAGTCAGTGTTGATTCTTGAGTTTCTCCATCTTCAAGGAAGGTGAAAGCAATTGTATCTGGCTGTGTCAAGCTTCTTTGATGCAGAAGATCAACAAGTGTGAAGTTAGGGTCAATTCCTTTAAAGTCCTTGATTTGTATAGCCATTTGACTTTCCACAACTAGATGCACTCTTGCTTAAATACTGCTGCGATACATTCAACTTTTATCCTGCCAAAATGAGAACGCAAATATCGATCGCATTTCACAGGTAAGTTTTCATCCCACAATTCCGACTTTCTACTAGCTAAGGCTTTTTACCTCTTTTAGGAGAGCCTAAACAAGGGAGTCCTTAGCGAAATACTAGACGCTATTGCAAATTTCAACTCAATAAAGTTTTAAGGTTTTTATTGAGAGCAATTTTCAAGTACTCTGCTTACTTTAGAGGAGAGTATCGCTTTATGCAACTAGCTATTGATAGGTAATTCTTATTGATTTGTGTAAATAGATTATATTTTTATAACCTGGTCTTCTGTAGATTAAGCTGATTTTTTGTCAGCGATCGCAGCAAGTTAGAGCAATGCTTAATCGGTCAGAATACAGACCATCACAGGGACAAGGTACTACTGATAGGTGCCAATTTAACATTAAAAAAGCGGTTATAAACCCCTTTTGCACGAGGCATTACTAACATCCGTGGGTTTAAAAACCTTGATTTGGCTTTAGTCGTTGGCAAATTGATAGAGAGTCTAACCCATCAGCCCCGATCCATCTTATTTTCTTTAATTTAAGTGCGTTTAAACGCATTTGAGCTATGGGCAATCAAGTTATTGCATTCCATTCAGATGAAATTCGGTGTATTCTTTGTTTGTAAAATTAGTATAAAATTATACTAATTTTATTTGGTAAAAATATTTTAAAGTCTTCCAAATATTGATTAGGACAACATTTTCTTTAGTAACACTTGTCTTGCACTTGTATCATTTTAACTATATCTATTCCAGCTATTAGCTGTCTTTTAGCTTTATAAGCTAGAAAATCTTGATAAAGACTGTCAAATATCTTGCGATATATTGTCACTTTACTTTGTGGCTAAAATAGTTTAATTTCAGATTTGAAATGAAAAACTTTTCTATTAAGTTCTAAGGCTACTAGTAGACCGTGAGGATCTGGATTGGAATGAAACTGAAAAAATTGCTTCCCTACCTGTTATTAACAAGCTCTTTGACTGTATCGATCGCAACTGCTGCTAGAAGTGAAGAAGTAGGGATAGGTGTATCAGAGCATCTCAAGTCAACTACAACAGATGCTAATTCCAATCAACCATTTACTGGGGAACCAATCAGAGAGATTCAACGAATAAGTGAGTTAGTACATCCTGGCAAGAGTGCAGAGATACTTCGACAACCACCACAACTCAGCCAAGGGAGTACCACGGAAATTGTCCCAGTGAGTGCAGTTAAGGCTAATCCCACCGCTCAGGGAGTGGAAGTGATTTTACAAACTGCCCTTGGTGAAAAATTACAACTGGTGAATCGCAGTTCGGGCAATAATTTTATCGCTGATATTCCCAACGCACAATTACGTTTACCTTCAGGTGATACATTCACATTTCGCTCGGAGCGGCCAGTTGCAGGTATTACTGAGATAACGGTCGCAAACTTTGATGCCAACACTATCCGAGTCACGGTGATTGGTGAAGCGAATGTACCGACTGTAGAGTTGTTTGACAGTCCTGACGAGGGTTTGATTTTGAGTGTGGCTAGTGCTGCGTCTTCCACATCCCAAGGACAACAAACACAAACACCACAAAAGCCTGAAGCAAATCAGTCAGAAACAGAAACTCCGCCAAGTCAACCTTCTGCGGCGAGTGATGAACCGATTGAACTAGTAGTGACGGGCGATCCTGATGGATATCGTGTACCTGAAACATCAACTGCAACCAGAACCGACACTCCACTGCGCGATATTCCTCAGTCCATTCAAGTTGTACCCAAACAAGTAATTGAGGAGCAGGGAATCACTCGGATTTCAGATGCAGCCCGTAACGTGTCTGGTGTATCAGTGGGAACAGGCTATAGCGGCGCTGTAGATGACTTAACGATTCGGGGATTTCTCAACTCAAACATCCTGAGAAATGGCTTCAAAACTCAAAATGCTTTTATCTATGGCGCAAACGTCGAACAGGTTGAAGTTCTAAAAGGCCCAGCTTCAGTTCTGTATGGTCAATTTGAACCAGGTGGTATTGTCAATTACGTCACAAAACAACCGTTAAATGAACCCTACTACGCAGGTGAGTTTACAGTAGGAAGTTACAGTTTTTATCGTTCGTCCATTGATATTTCTGGGCCCCTAACTCCAGAGAAAAATCTTTTATATCGTCTCAATATTGCCTATGAAAACTCTGGTAGTTTTCGTGATTTTGTCAATGGGGATGTTTTCTCTATCTCTCCCATTGTCAGCTATAAGATTGATGATGCCACAACCATCTCTTTAGAATACGAATACACAAAGGTCAATAGAGTATTTGATCGTGGTTTTTTACCTAACAGTGTTTTTCTCGACCTTCCTATCAGCCGGAATTTAGGCGAACCAAGCGACTCGATTGATATTGAAAATAACCGCTTTGCTTTAACCCTAGACCATCGATTTAATGAAAACTTGCGTCTGCGGAGTAATTTATCTGGTCAATTTATTGAGACAAATGATACTCACATTAATCCTAATGAGTTAGTTGGCGATACCTTATCACGAGACTACTCTACAGGTCTTTCTCCTGGTGAAAGTAACGATTTATCGCTGCAAACGGATTTGATTAGTGAATTCAAAACTGGATCAATTCAGCATCAGCTACTTTTTGGTGTGGAGTTCAGTAGAAGCATTAGTAACTATTCACTCGATCAAGCAAGTATTTCATCACTAAATATCTTCGCTCCTGTCTATGGATATGAAATTCCATCCCGTGAAAGTTTTACCTATGCAGTAAAGTCCGATTCAACCACAAATACAGCAGCAATTTATTTACAAGATCAAGTAACATTGCTGCCAAATTTGAAATTGCTAGTCGGCGGCAGATATGATTTTGTTGATTACAATAATAAATTCATTCCTGACACAGTTAATGGTAGCGAGCCAGAAGAATCTAATTTTTATGATGCAGCCTTTTCACCGCGTGTCGGATTAGTTTATCAGCCAATAGAACCAATCTCGCTGTATGTCAGTTATAGCCGTTCCTTTGTACCTAATAATTTTAGGTCGAATGGAGAAGCACTGGAGCCTTCGCGGGGTACTCAGTATGAAGTCGGGATTAAAGCCGATCTGAGCCCTCAGATATCGCTGACGTTAGCAGCTTATGATATTACAAAGACTAATATACCGACAGTTGATCCTGATAATCCTGATGTATTCTTTGCAGTCGGAGAGGTAAAAAGTCGTGGAATTGAAATGGATATCGCAGGAGAAATTACACCCGGTTGGAAGATAATAGCTTCTGGTTTCCTAAATGATGCCTATGTCAGCGAAGACAACGATCCTTCTTTGAAAGGTTCGCGGTTGGTAAATGCACCCTATCATGGCGCTAGTTTATGGACAACTTATGAAATCCAGAGTGGTGATTTGCAAGGGTTCGGTTTTGGTGCAGGGTTATTTTTTATAGGCGATCGCATTACTAACCAAAGCGATCCGTTTACTCTTCCTTCCTATGTTAGAACCGATGCGACTATCTTCTACAAACGTAATGATTGGGGAGCCGCACTCAATTTCAAAAATCTGTTTGATGTGAAATACTACGAAACCAACGGCTTTTATGTATTCCCACAAGCACCTTTCACAGTTCAGGGCACAATTTCATTCAGTTTTTAACGAACAGAATTCAGGAGTCAGAATTCAGAATTGAATTCTGTGCGAGTGGTGGATAGCGCCGGCGGCAAGCGAGTCTGCGTACTCCTACGGAGAAGCAAGCTACGCGCAGCGTCTCGTAGAGAGCGTCTGAATAAACGGGTTTAAGACCCCCACCAAATTTTCAATTTGGTAGTCAACAAGAAAGTGGCGGCTCTGAATCCCCCACTAATTGATTCTGAATTCTGACTTCTGACTTCTGAATTCTTCTTCAACAGGAGGAATGAGAAGGGTAATCAATGTATGTAAAGGGTATCTGCAATGAAATCCAAAACATTCCGTAACTGGGCATTTATTCTACACCGCTACCTCGGTTTAGCTATGGGATTCGTGCTGATTATAATTGGCTTGACAGGTAGTTTATTGGTCTTTCAGAAGGAAATTAACCACTTTTTAGTAGCCCAACAGTTTGGATATATCTCTCCCCAAGAAGCGCCACTGTCTCTAGAGTCAGTGGTAAATACTGTGAAAGCGGAATATGATTCATCCCGAAAGGACTTAAAACTCAATAAAGTCTATATCCATTCAGAGCCAAATGAACCAATTATGTTTGCCTTCGTTGCTCCTGATGACAAAGGGATAGATGTTTTTGTCAATCCTTATACTGGTGCAATCATGGGTGAGCGATCGGACAGAACATTGATTCTTCTGCTGTATGAACTCCATTATAATCTGATGGCTGGAGACGTTGGGATGACCATCGTTGGAGTTATAGCATTCCTGTTGCTCGTTCTGAGTATTACGGGTGTCATTCTCTGGCCTGGATGGCGCAGGCTGATTTCAGGATTCAAGATCAAGTGGAATGCTCATCCAAAGCGGCTGAACTTCGACATTCATAAAGTAGCAGGCATTATTACAGTGGTGTTCCTGACGCTGACTGCCTTTACTGGCTTCTGCTGGAATTTCTACGACTTCACTGAACCCATAATTTATGCAGTAACATTTACCAAAAAGCAACCAGAACCGGTTTCTGTGCCCAAGCCTGGTCAGTTACCGTTGCGACTTGCAGAACAACTAAAGATTGCTGACGCTGCCTTGCCAGGAGCTATGGTCAGGAGTATTTCCTTCCCTAGTCAACCTGAAGACAGCTTGACAATTAGCTTTAAGCTACCCCAGGAAAATGCAGAACGTGGTCAGAGTAATGTTTATCTTGACCAGTACACGGGTAAAGTTTTGCGAGTTGATAATGCTTTAAAAATGCCATTGGGCGATCGCATCCTCAACTCTTTTATTCCCCTACACTATGGTACCTTTGGTGGTTTATCCACGCGCATTCTCTACGTATTTGTCGGATTATCACCCTTAATTTTATTTATAAGTGGCTTTGTCATGTACCAACATCGCTACCGAGAAAAATCTGTCCGCCACAATCAGGTAATAGAGCTATCAAAGAACCATCAAGATTAATTGAAGGTTAATTTGCCAACCGCCACAAACCTATAATTTAAGACTCATACAAGTGCGTATATTCATCATTATTTGGCTTGGTCAAACCGTTTCTATTATTGGTAGTGGGATGACTGGCTTTGCATTCACTATCTGGATATGGGAACTAACGCATCAGGTTACAGCAATAGCGTTGTTTGGGTTGTTTGCACAATTGCCACAAGTATTGATGGCTCCTATCGCTGGGTTTATTGTAGATCGTTGGAACCGTAAATATCTGATGATAGTTGGGGATACAGTGAGTGGTGTTGTCGCGATCGCTGTCTTACTACTTTATTCAACTAGACATCTGCAATTATGGCATTTATACTTAGCTGTCGCTATCCAAGGTATTTTTGAGGTAGTTCAAGAACTGGCTTACTCAACATCCATATCTACGATGCTGCCCAAGCAGCACTACAGTCGTGTTAGCAGTCTGAGATTTTTAGCTGATTACGGTTCTAGTATCATCGCACCAACACTAGCAGGCATTCTCTACTCAGTTATTGGGCTTGTTGGGATATTAATTATCGATATTGTGAGTTTTGTATTTGCTGTCACCACAGTTTTAGGAATACATATCCCACAACCTAGTATGACAACAGTAAACACTCAAAGTTTCACTAATTGGAAGCAGGAGATTTACTTTGGTTGGCATTACATTGCTGTACGTCCAAGTTTGCTTGCCATGCTAGTGTTAGCATTTGTATTTACATTTGCCTATGACTTTGGACTCTCAATCTATTCACCGATGGTTCTAGCACTGACTGGCAATGATGCTAAGGTGTTAGGCACTTTAGCCTCAGCAGCAGGAATTGGTGGAATAGTTGGGGTATTGCTCATCAATAGCTGGGGTGGTTTCAAGCGTCGTATAGATGGGGTGCTACTTGGTATGATCGGTGTTGGTTTGGGCAAAATTATCTTTGGTTTAGCTAAGACACCATTGATTTGGATTCCAGCTCAATTCTGTTCATCTCTGAATTTTCCCATACTTGGCAGTTCTTGTGATGCTATCTGGCTAACCAAGGTTAATCCTCAGATACAAGGACGTGTTTTTGCGACTCTAAAGGTTGTAACGTTGGTTGCTTCAACTGTTGCTTATTTGATAGCTGGGCCACTAGCCGACTATATTTTTGAACCTGCAATGATGCCAGATGGTAGTCTTGCACCCATATTAGGCTGGATATTCGGCACGGGAAAAGGTTCGGGTATGGCAGTTTTGTACTTCATCTCTTCGCTAGGGATGTTACTTATTGGCTTAAGTGGATATGCTTTCCGCACTTTGCGTGACGTAGAAATTATGCTGCCCGATCATGATGCTAATACAGCACTGCGGAAATAGTGATAGCAAATGTCAATCCAATACTTCTCGCTTTGTGCATTTTTAATTCGGAATCGGATTTTGGGTAAAGGGAAAAGGGTAAGGGTTAAAGGTTTTTTCTTTCCCCTTCCCCCCGCCCCTTATCCCCAGAGGGGACCCCACCAACCGAGAAGTATTGAATGTCAACCCCTGTGCTTAGTTCCATTTCAAGCGTGGTGAATCTGGTTTTATAAGTAGCTAGTCGTTAAAGTAAATTTATTTAGGTATTTGGGAATACTAAATGTAAAAGTCTTAAAGATAAAGTCCAGCATGATTAGCACCAAACTCAGTATTCCTGGATATCAAGTTAACGAACAACTTTATGATAGTGCCAGAACTCTTATTTATCGTGGTTTCCAGGAAACTGACTCCTTACCTGTAATCATCAAACTGCTGAAAAATCCTTATCCTAGCTTTAGCGAACTCGTACAATTTCGTAATCAGTACACCATTACCAAAAATCTCAACTATCCCGGAATCATTCAAACTTATAGCTTGGAAGCATACCAGAATGGTTATATATTAGTGATGGAAGACTTTGGGGGAATTTCCCTTAAGGATTATTTCGTTAATGACAATGCGGTATCCCTAAAGGAATTTTTAAAAATTGCAATATCTTTGTGTGATGTCTTAAATATACTTTCCCGCCATCGAATTATTCATAAAGATATAAAACCTGCCAATATATTAATTAATCCTGAAACTAAGCAAGTAAAGCTCATTGACTTTAGTATTGCCTCTTTATTACCACGAGAAACCCAAACGCTAATCAGTCCGAATGTATTAGAAGGGACGCTGGCTTATATTTCCCCAGAACAAACAGGAAGGATGAATCAGGGGATTGACTACCGAACCGACTTTTATTCTTTGGGTGTAACCTTCTATGAATTACTTACAGGTGAATTACCTTTTCAATCAAATGATCTGATGGAGTTGGTACATTGTCACATTGCTAAATCAGCACCATTAGTAGATGAAATTGACCCACAAATTCCGTCTGTTCTTTCAGAGATTGTCAGAAAATTGATGGGAAAAAATGCGTCATCTCGCTATCAAAGTATATTGGGTCTGAAATTTGATTTAGAAAATTGTTTAACTCAACTTCAAAAAACTGGTGAAGTTAAGAGTTTCCCAATTGCACAAAGAGATGTGTGCGATCGCTTTATTATCTCCGATAAACTCTATGGACGAGAAACTGAAATAGCCACCCTAATCGAAGCATTTGAAAGAGTAAGCAAAGGTGCAACTGAAATAATGTTGGTCACTGGTTTTTCGGGAATTGGAAAGACTGCGGTTATTAACGAAGTTCATAAACCGATTGTGCGCCAACACGGTTATTTTATCAAAGGGAAATTTGACCAATTTCAACGGAATATTCCCTTGAGTGCTTTTGTACAAGCATTCCGAGATTTAATATGGCAATTATTAACTCTAAACAACGCTCAAATCCAGCAATGGAAAAACCAGATATTAGAAGCTGTTGGGGAGAATGGACAGGTAATTATTGAAGTCATCCCGGAATTATCAAAAATTATTGGTGAACAACCACCCGCACCAGAATTATCAGGAACTGCGACCAGAAATAGATTTAATTTATCATTCCAAAAATTTACGCAAGTTTTTACTATTGCTGAACATCCATTAGTGATATTTTTAGATGATTTGCAATGGGCAGATTCAGCATCTCTGAACTTAATGCAACTATTGATTGCTGATACAGGTCATCTATTGTTAATTGGTGCATATCGTGATAATGAGGTCAATCCAGCACATCCATTAATATTGACTTTGAGCGAGATTCAAAAAACGCAAGCACCGATTCATACAATTACTTTAACACCACTAAGTCAAGGGCAATTGAATCAGTTAGTCGCTGATACACTGAAATGTACAGAAAATGTAGCATCACCTCTTTCTCAATCGATCTATCAAAAAACTCAAGGTAATCCGTTTTTCACAACACAGTTTATCAAAGTATTGCATCAAGAGGAATTCATTAAATTTGACCTTGATTCGGGTTGTTGGAAATATGAAATTACACAAGTAAATCAGCAAGCAGTTACAGATGATGTTGTAGAATTCATGGTATGTCAATTACGTAAGCTTCCTGAATCAACTCAACAACTATTACAGTTAGCTGCGTGTATTGGGAATCAGTTTGATTTAGTAACTTTGGCAATAGTTTCAGAAAAATCAAAAACAGAAACGGCAGCTATTTTATGGAAAGCTTTACAAGAAGGATTAATTTTACCTACTAGTGCTAATTATAGTTTTCATCAAGATTTATTTTTAGAAAATAACGGTCATATAACAAATAATATAGACACACAAACTGTTGAAGATAGCTTAGAAGAAAAGACAGTCACATACAAATTTTTGCACGATCGCATTCAACAAGCTGCTTCTTTTTTGATTCCCAAAGAACAGAAAGAGTTGACCCATCTCCAAATTGGGCAATTAATTTTAAAAAATACATCATTAGCCCAGCAGTCAGAGAATATTTTTGAGATTGTCGGTCATTTAAATTATGGAATTCCACTCATTAACCAGCCAAGTAAACGTCAAGAATTAGCTAAACTAAATCTCAAGGCAGGTCACAAAGCCAAAGAAGCGATTGCTTATGGTGCAGCTCTACAATATTTCAATCAAGGAATTCAGTTATTAATTAGTGATGGCTGGGAAAATGCTCATGATTTAACGCGAGATTTATATCACGCTGCTGCCGAAGTTGCGTTTATCAGTAATGAATTTGAGCAGATGGAATCGCTAATTGAAGTAGTGATACAACGAGCGAAAAATTTTTTAGATAAAGTAAAAGTTTATGAAATTAAGCTCCAGTATTATCAAGTACAAGGGCAGATGATTAAAGCGATTGATATTGGGTGTCAAACTCTCCGACAGCTTGGAATACCCTTATTTGAATCTGTTACTACTTCAGATATTCATCAAGCTATAGAAAACACTTTATCAACACTGGGAGAGCGCCAAATTGAAAGCTTAATTGAGCTACCTTTGATGACTGATCCTCAAGCTTTAGTTGCCCTGAAAATTATGATCAGCCTCACTCCCTCTGTCCATCAGGCTGCTCCCCACCTATTTCCAATTATTGCCTGTGAACAAGTTAACTTATCACTTAAATACGGCAATGCAGCACTTTCAGCACCAGGATATGCTGATTTTGGCATTGTTTTAAATGCGGTATTAAATCAACTAGAAAAAGGCTATAAGTTTGGGCAGTTAGCTTTAAAAATTGTAGAGAAGTTTGATGCAAAATCTCTGAAAAGTATGACTAGTTTCAAAGTAGCTGCATTTAATCAATTCAACAAGCTACCTGTCCGAGATACCATCAATTTATTACAAGAATCTTATACTTTAGGATTAGAAGTTGGAGATTCTGTACACATGATCGTCTCAACTTTTTTCCGACTTTTTTATACCTATTTAATGAGTGTAGAAGATTTAAAAAGTTTACTAAAACAAATCAAAATTTTCGAGTCTAGCTTTGCAACTGGTGAATCTTTTTTGATGCGATTTAGTATTCTTAAAAGGACAATTGAATTTATAACTGAATATAGCCATTATTCAGATTTATTAATTGATAAATACTGGGATGAAGGAAAAATCTTACCTGCTCTACTCAAGGAAAATGATGAGTTTACACTCCATGAATTTTATCTAATTAAGTTAATTATTAGCTACTTGTTTGATGATCCTCTAGCGGCAGTTAGCAATGGAGACAAAGGAGAGCGTTACCTTAAAGGTGGTGCAGGAATGCTATCTGTGTCTGTTTTCCATTACTACGATTCATTGGCTCGTCTATCTGTCTATTCTAAAGCTAAATCTTCTGAACAAGCAAAATTGCTCTTGAAGGTTGACGAAAATCAAAAACACCTAAAAGTTCGAGCAATAATTGCACCGATGAATTTTCAGCATAAATTTGATTTAGTAGAGGCAGAGCGTCATTGGGTCTTAGGTCAACGATTTGAGGCAATTGACTTATACGATCGCGCGATCGCTGGAGCCAAAAAAAATGAGTACATTCAGCAAGAAGCTCTGGCTAACGAACTAGCAGCTAAATTTTACCTTGATTGGGGCAAAGAAAAAGTGGCTCAAGCATATATGCAAGAAGCTTACTACTGCTACGCCCGATGGGGAGCAAAAGCTAAAACCGATGACTTAGAAAAACGCTATCCTGAATTACTTCAACCCATCCTACATCAACACCAACTTAGCTTTAATTCCCTAGAAACAATTGCTAGTATTGCCCACAGTTCGATATCTTTATCCGGTCAAACTTCCATTATTAGTAGCACAAATATTTCCGATGCCTTAGACTTTATGTCTATTCTGAAAGCGGCTCAAGCTATTTCTAGTAGCATTGAATTGGATGAAATTATTGCTAGCCTGACGAAAATTATTCTCGAAAACTCTGGTGCCCATAAATTTGCCTTAATTCTTTCTGAAAATGGAAACTTAAAAGTCAAGGCAATTACTTTTATTAATCACCAAAACAGTTTTTTAACTCCAATACAAACTATTCTCAAGTCACAAGCAGTAGATACTTGTGAAGATATCCCTAGAAAGATTATCAATTATGTCAAAAATACTCAACAAACCATTGTCATAGATAATTGCCAAACAGAGATAGCCGGGTTACTTGGAGAATATCTGCTCGAATTTCAACCCCAGAGTGTATTTTGTACGCCAATTATTAATCAAGGGCATTTAGTAGGCATTCTCTATTTAGAAAATAAGCTAGTAGCAGGGGTATTTACTAGCGATCGCATTAAAGTTATCCAAATGTTATCTGTTCAAGCTGCCATTTCTCTAGAAAATGCTCGTCTTTATCAAGAATCCCAAGAAAAAGCTCAACAGATTCAACAATCGCTCCAGCAGCAAAAAACCTTATTTAATGTTGTAAATCAAATCCGAGAGTCTTTAGATTTAGATGCGATTTTTGGTGCAGTAACTCAAAATCTTCGCTCAATCCTTAATGTCTCGCGCGTCGGAATTTATCAATTTCATCTTGGGGTAAATTACGAATATGGCGAATTTATTGCCGAAGATGTCCTACCGCAATTTCCTTCTGGTTTAGCTGTAAAAATTCAAGACTATTGTTTTGGCAAGAACTATGCAACCCTGTACAAACAGGGACGCTTTTGTGCAATATCAGATATTGAAACCGCAGAAGTTTTAGATTGTCATCGGGCAATTTTGCAACAATTTAATATTAGAGCATCATTGGTTGTACCAATTATGCAAGATGATGAACTTTGGGGCTTACTCTGTATTCACCAATGCGAATACCCACATCAGTGGCAACCTTCTGAGATTGAATTTGCCCAACAAATTGCTGCACAAATGGGAGTTGCACTCCAACAAACCGATCTCCTGCTGGAAACTCGCCAACAAGCAACCCAATTAGAAGAAACACTCCAATATCTTAAAGAAACTCAACTTCAATTAGTACAAAATGAAAAAATGTCTGCGTTGGGAAATCTCGTAGCGGGGGTAGCTCATGAAATGAATAATCCTCTTGGTTTTATTTCTGCTAGCCTTGAACAAAGTAAACCTGTATTTGTAGATATTTTTAAACATCTGAAATTATATCAAGAAAGTTTGCCAAATCCAAAAGAGGAAATTATTGAACATGCCGAAAAAATCGACTTGGAATATAGCTTAGAAGATTTACCCAAGATGATTGATTCAATGATGATAGCCTGTGACAGGCTGAAAAATATCAGTACCAGTCTCTGCACTTTCTCTCGTGCCGATCAAGACTACAAAGTACCTTTCCATATCCACCAAGGCATTGATAGTACCATTCTTATTCTCAAACATCGTTTGAAGGCAAATGAACAACGTCCCGCCATTGAAGTGATCACAAACTTTGATAATTTACCTCAAGTAGAATGTTTCCCTGGTCAATTGAATCAGGTATTTATGAACATTATAGCGAATGCTATTGATGCCTTGGATGAATCAAATACAGACCGAAGTTTTAGGGAGATTAAAGCCAATCCGAATCGGATTATAATTACCACCTTATTGAAAGACAAACAGATTGAGGTGAAGATTGCTGATAATGGTCAAGGCATGAGTGAATCAGTCAAGCAAAAAGTATTTGACCACTTGTTTACTACAAAAGGTGTTGGTAAAGGAACAGGATTAGGATTAGCGATCGCTCAATCCATTGTTATAGAAAAACATGGCGGAACTTTGAATGTGAATTCTACTCCAGGTGTTGGAACAGAATTTGTGATTACCTTACCGATTCTGGCTTAGACTTAAAGTTAACTTGGTTGAAAACAGGAATTAACAGAGTAAGAACGAGCAGTCATTAGCGGAGGGTATTTTTACAAGTGCGATCGCTAACGTTTAACTTTCTTAAACTTCTGATCAGATTTCAGTTTCCTGCTGTTAAGGAAATTAATTGCAACCAATTAGCTCAATTACTGTTGGATTCTGCAAAGCCACGGCCATTACTGCTAGATGCACGAAGTCAAACAGAATATGGGGTAAGCCACATCAAAACAGCAGTGTGTATAGATCATCTAACACCTGACTTAGCAGCACTTTCAACAGTTTCAAAAGATAGACAAATTGTTATCTACTGTGCTGTTGGCTACCGGAGCGCCAAATTAGCCCAACAGCTTGAGCAAGCCGGGATGAAGTGCATTTATAACTTGAGCGGTGGGATTTTTCAGTGGGCAAATGAAGGGAGGCTTATTTTTAAAGACGAGCATCAGACACAGCTTGTACATCCTTATAATGCAATATGGGGAAAACTGCTAAAAGCTACAAACCATGCTCAGGAGTGGTAAATTTTAAGTAAATACATTTGTTTATCCTAGTATCAAATTCTTAATAAAACTACTCTTGCTGCATGTCTCAAGTTTCGATTGTCATTCCGACTTTAAACGAAGCAGTTAGCTTAGGGCGTACATTGCGCCAACTGACTTTACTTAATCCTCCTGCAAAGGAAGTGATAGTGGTAGATGGTGGCAGCGAAGATGAGACAGTGGCAGTTGCAAAACAATGCTTCGGGTTATTCGATCAGTCGCTATGTCTACAAGTTATCTCATCTGAGCAGCGTGGGCGTTCGATTCAGATGAATTACGGTGCATCGACTGCAACTGGAGATATTCTTTGCTTTCTTCATGCAGACACTTGGGTGCCAGATGACCTAATCACTGTAATAGAGCAAACCTTAGCAGAGCCAACCATTGCCTGTGGGGGGTTTATTTCTCTGATGAGTGGATCTCAAACCACTCGCTGGGGTGTCTCTCTACATAATTATCTAAAAACCTATTACGCACCACTGTTATTTAAACCGTACCTGTTTTTTCGAGGATTACGTCTTTTGTTTGGAGATCAGGTAATGTTTTGTCGTAGTACTGACTTTTGGGATTGCGATGGATTTGATCAGGCATTGCCGATTATGGAGGATGGAGATTTATGCCTGAAATTGGTTAAAAAAGGACGTATTTATCAGGTAAACCGGATTGTTCAATCTTCAGATCGACGCGTCGCAAAATGGGGTAGCTTCAAAGCAACTGCAATTTACCTTTATATCGGTTTTTTGTGGGGGATTGGCGTTGATGCAAATTATCTCAAACAATTTTATCAAGATATTCGCTGATTCAGGCTCCAGTCATAGTAGAGATAGGAAATCGGCGTTGAGGCTTGCAAAGGCAAATCTGTTTCTAGGTAAGAGCGGATATATTCTGGAATGGAGGATGTAACTTTGAGAAAGTCTTGACGATACCATTTAAAGATTTTGCTACAGTAGAGCGTTTTACTATCTGAGTCATAACGGACTTTTTCAGGATTATTAATAAAGCGACGGGTATCTTCATCTAACTGCTGAGTAACTTGTTCAGGAAAATAAGCTCCAGCACGCAGTAATGGGCAACCAACCGAAGCGCAGACAATTGCAAAATGAATTCGCGGCTCCTGTAATTTCTCCCGCAGAATAGAGTTCTCTATTTGGGCTAGACTGTAATGTTCGCCAAATATATGATAACCACGACGTTGAAAGAACCACAAAAAAGCCAGCCAGTTGGGAATGCCTAAGATTCGCGGACGAATTGACTCAAGTGGGTACATCTCCAAAATTGCCGAAATAGTGAACGCATTGTAAAGGTTGATCCACAATGCCAATTGCTCAAAAGTGCTGCAATTAGATGGAAAATCCAGATTTGTTTGACTTGACAACCAATCTCCTACCGCTTGAGGTTGCTCAGTTTTCCAAGCAACATAATCTACACGACCCTGTTGATCAACATACTGACGCAATAACCTATCCCAAGGTTCAAAATCAATCATTATCGCTGTGTTTAGGGACTTCTAGTAAAAAAACATCCCATCCCTGTGTTTGGGTAGGGGCGTAAGGTCTTGCACCCCTACTACAAATATACAAATTTATTACACGGTGGCGTTGAAAATTGGGAATTGGTTTAATAATTTAGCCTCTAAAGTGCTAAATCTGAAACAGAAAAACATGGTAGAGCCTGTTAGAAACCTATTATGTTTACTTTTACATTCAAGTAGGGCAAAGTATGATTGCTTTGAGATATTTTGCATTCTTTGTACTACTATTAGCCGGACTATTATCAGCAATTAAGCAAATGAGTCTTGCTTTGGATGAAGGAAATCTTGAGCAGTTCACTCTTTGGACAGGTATTGCCTCTATTATTGCAGGTTTACCAATTATATTGTGGTAAATCTCAGGTAAGCAGATAGTTTTTTAACTAGGTATATTTATATTTTATAAATACGTTTGATGATGGAGAAAAACCAAGAATCGGGCAATAATTTACGTAGCATGAGCAAAATGGGCGCAGGTTGACCAACGGGATAGCGCATTTTATAACTACGATCAATGGCTGCTTTAAATATTGCCTGAGCAACTAATTCTGGCGGCTCTCCTTTTCTTCCCGCTTCTTGGGATACCCTTTGTGCAGTATCTACTAATGGTTGATACATGGGCAAATCATCACGCACGATCGCTCGATTATTTTCGTAAAATTCAGTTTTAATCACACCTGGCTCAACAATTTTAATTTTGATATTGAATGGTTCTAATTCATAGTGCAAAGCTTCACTAAAACCTTCTACCGCCCATTTTGAACTGTGATAAATGCTATACAAGGGGAAAGTAATTCTTCCTCCCATACTGGCAATTTGAATAATAGTGCCACCGCCTTGTTGACGTAGATGGGGAATAATCGCTTGTGTGATTCGCATCAAGCCAAAGACGTTGGTATTGAATTGTTTGGCGATTATTTCATCTGTCATGGCTTCAAATACACCATCTACACCATAACCAGCGTTATTTACTAAAACATCAATTTGACCAAAATCTTGGATGGCAGAAGCGATCGCAGTTTGAATACTGTTATTATCTGTAACATCTAAAAAATATACTTTGATGTTAGGAAATTCACGGAAATTCTGGTCTTGGCTGGGGTTTCGCATCGTGGCTGCAACGTTCCAGCCTTGTTGCGCGAAGTATATGGTGGTGAATTTCCCAATTCCACTGGATGTTCCGGTGATGAAAACTGTTTTGGACATGGATATTAAGGGGTTGAGTGGGATGTAGAGAGGCGAAGTTGTGCGTCTCTACATACATGATTTTTTAAACTCAATACGGTTCAGTTAAGGCTAAAACTCTGTTACTAAAGTCATTTTTTTAACGAACCGCCAAGGCGCAGAGAACACAGAGAGAAGAAAGAGATGCTTAACTGAACTGTATTGTTTTTAAACTCGGAGGGTTTACGCATACTGCAAGTAGAATCCGCAGGGTAGGTGCGCGGAGGGTTTATGGTTTGTAGCAATCCTCCAAAATTCACCAATACATATTTCTCAGAAACCTTTGTAAAATATGGATTTTTGAATTTTGGATTGGTATTAGACGCTGTTTTGTTTGATGATATCGCGGTATAAGTTAGCGGCTGGGGTTGGTTGGCGTTTGAGTTCTGGGTCTGTATCTAGGTCAATGTGATATAGTCCAAAATCGCTATCTGGGCCAAATTTCAAACCCCACTCGCGGTTGGAGGTGATGCACCAGGAGACGTAACCGATGACGTTTATCCCGTCTTGCCGAGCGCGTTGCACTTGTTGGAGATGCTGGCGAATGTAGTCTTCACGCTTGACGACTTTATCGGCTACTTCTACACAGCCATTCTCAATAATCATAATCTCTTTATCGGGGAATAACTGGGCGTGGAATTTGAGCATATCGTAGAGAACACCAGACCAAACTGGCGCATTACCAAAACGTCCAAAAGCAGCATCCATTAATTGTTGAATGCGGTTGAGTCGGAGATTGCTAATCCCCCAGTAATAGTCAAAACCAACAAAATCTTGTTGACCTACACATTCTTGAGGACAGAGGAATGTGGGTAATTTCCCAGCCATACCTAAGTGCCACCAGTTACTTGTCAATGATGTGGAAAGTACGCTGAAAATCTTGAAAATTGGGTCAAAGATGCGGGTGAGCGATCGCAGTACGGGTAAACGTTGTTGGGTGGAAACGGCGACAAATTTCACTTTACTGGGATCGCCGAAGATTTGCTTGGCGATTAAACGCGCCAAATCAATCTCTAAGCCGCTAAATTCTCCGGTTTTGGGGTCGCGGTAGCTAAACCCAGGCACGTTTTCTTTGACTGCGACAACTAAATAACCACGGTCTTGAATGCGCCGCAGTGGTGTACCGGGTTGAGGCTGTCCGATAGTTGGACTAGAAGATCCGCCTGTGGTGATGTCAGCTAGGGTTGAACGTCTACCGATTTTCGGTACAACTGGGACGGGTTGATTGGGGAAGTAATGACTATAGCTAGCTTCCCAAGCACCAGATTCTTTAAACTGTCGCACTACTGTATCTACAATATTCAAGAGGGCGCGATCGCCTTTAACTACAGCTGCGCCATAGTTCTCTACTGTCAGCCCTTCATTATTTTTACCCACCAGTCGATATTGCCCTGGGTGTTGTGTCATCATACCCAAGAGAATTGTGTCATCTGCAAGAATGGCACTCACTTGCTCATAATCCAAGGCTTGCAAGGCATCAGCGTAATCTTCTACTACTTTGACTTCAACTCTGGGTAACAGGTATTCTATGGTAGATTCTGCCGTCGAACTTTTGACAACTGCTACTGTTTTCTGAGCCAGATTTTCTGGTTGCTGAATGGGACTGCTGGCTTTAACTAAGAGAAATTGTCCCGCCTGATAATAAGTTTCTGAAAACGCTACTTGCTGTTGTCGCTCGGCGGTAATAGTCAAATTAGCAATGACAACATCAACTTTTCCTTTTTCCAACAAACTGCGCTCAGTAAAACGTTTACCCTGAGAAATCATATCTTCGGGACGACGCAGATTAGTGACATTGCGATCCACCAATTTCTGCAACCATAGAGGCAGACCCAATAACATGGGGTTTGCTCCCACTTGAGCATCTGGGTTGTACTCCTTGAGGATATTTCTGGCGCGTGTATGGGAGACAAACAAATTCCGCATGAGTTTCTGCACGGCGGTCATTTGATCGGCAATAGTCGCACCGCGCTCCAAACCTGGGGGCATAAAATAGGCTCTTTCCCACCAAGGTTTGATGTAACCGTAAATTAATTGACTAGGTTCGTTAAAGCTAATCCAATAACGTGCCAAATGACCCAAACGCTTGGCGACTTCTGTGGCGTAGTTAGCAAAAATAGCTGGAAATTCTGGCGCAGTTAAACCCCCCCGTGCTTCTACATGGATGGGATGGGTGAAGTGATGCAGAGTTACAATTGGTTCTAAACCATGCGATCTGATAGTTTCAATTACTTGGCGATAATGTTCAAAAGCTTCTTCACTGAACTTACCGGGTTCAGGTTCTACCCGTGACCAAGCGATGGAAAACCGGAAAGACTTGCAACCAAGGGATTGAGCTAAGGCGATATCTTCAGCGTAGCGATGCCAAAAGTCAGTGGCTCGACCCCTGACCGTAATACCGCGACGACGTTCCCATACATCCCGAATATCTTCAAACTGGGAATCGTAAGCTTCACACTGATGGTCAGCAGTTGCAACACCGAATAAGAATGATGAGGGTAAAGGCGTAAGGCGATCGCTCATGTTAATATCTCCTGAAAAGTTGTGATAGAAGGCAGAAGGCGGGATGGGGAGTGTGGGGAGAGGGGGGAGCCAGATTTCTTCCCCATCCTCCCACACCTCCCTCAGACAAAGGTTTCACGTTTTCTTAGTGACATTCACCCTTTAACCTTTCCCCAGAGCAAAAGAGAGATTATTGGGTTTAACCGAAAAGTATTGGAAGGCGGGAGGCAGATCGCTTTTAGCGTCTCCCTTTGGGAGAAGGCAGGAAGGATTCAAGAGAAAATTGCACAACTAAACAATGAAAATGTATTTTCCCTACATCCTTAAACCTTTATACTCCACTCAGCAGAGGTTTAATTTGGAATTTACGGTTGGTAAGTTTCCCAAATATTGCCCCAGAAAAAACTACCAAACTCTGCCAATAATGTAGCTTTCTCTGTCAGTGACTTGGCGTTAGTGATTCGCCACCCGGAAACGCACTTGGTTACGTCACCCACATCTAAGGTTAAAATTCCTGCACCTATAATCGGACTGTTGTTATCTGTACCTTGATGTAGGTAAGTATAGATAGTTGTCATGTCTTGCCACAAATCAAATCCCGGATCGTTATGCAGTTCTTTCTTGCCTACTAAGTAGTAATCTTGATTACCATGTTCAAAAGCAAGTTCATAAGTAATGTATTTATATCCGGGATTATGGTCATGACCAAACAGGTTAAACACGCCACTTTTGAGGGGGATGTGTTCGCCAAAATTCGCAAAACTAATATTACCAGCAATACTAGCAGTGTAAGTGGTATCACTTAAAAAACGTTTTAAGTCACAAATGTTAATTGTCAGTTGCAATGAGAGTGAGGAATTGTGCGCTTTGCCTTTTGCTGCACCCTGGATTGGGTCAGTCTCATTTAAAACAAACCCACCCGCCATCCTTTCGCGGAAAGTTATTCCTGGCAAATTGTTGTGCATTCGGGTCACGTCTGGCTGGAAGGGCAATCCTGCGGGTGACATGGTTTGCAAATATTGTTTAGCATCGGCGTAACCCATATCAACCAAAGTTGCACCATCAATGTTTCCCAAGTAGTAATCAGGATCGAGAGGTAAAGGATAAGCGGGTTTGATGAGGTGGAGTTTGATCGGTTGGGTATGTCCGTAGACTGTCTCCCCTTGCAAAATTCTCTGGTTGATTTCATTGATGCGATCGCACTCTTCAAAAAATGCCCCGTTCGCACTCAGTTCCATCATGTGGACATATTGATTAAAAATTCCCGTTTGATATTCGCTACTATTGCCAATGCACCACAATACCCAAAGTTCATCTGCACCCCGGCGCACCGCTTCCATGAGATTAACATCTTTAATCCACACGGAATCCATGTAGAGATAATCACCTTTCTGTACAGGTGGCATAAAGATGGGGAGAGAAATCCCTGCAACCAATAAATCTAAATCTAGGCGATCGTGGGGAATGACTTCATTTGTTTTGTGGGTAAAGTTGCAAACATTAAATGTACCTTGCATTCCCTCCGAGGCATTGATTTTGCTGATATCAATTCCCAAGTGGGGGAAAACGCGATCAATAATGCCGTCTGCATCTCCCATAGACAACAAATCCCAGGCTTTGAGGTATTTTTCTAGAGGGATAAAGGAGACAAAATCTTTAACATTCAAAGTCCGCCAGCGATCGCACATCTCAATCGGCGATAGTCCAGATAGCAGCATTGCTAAATTCATCGTACCGCCCGAAGTACCATCCGCATGATTAAAACACAGTCCTGATTCGAATAAGGCGCGGATAGCTCCAGCTTGGTAAGCTACACGCATTCCACCACCAGCTAAAATCAAGGAACGTTTATTCCCTGAGTATGTTGGTTCAGGAGTGCCGTAAGGTTTATGCGGTTGGTTGCTCATAAGGGTATCCTGGTGTAAAAGTACGCAAGCGAAACAAGTACCAGAAAATTAATACTCCTGATAACAGGTCAAAACCAGCAATTAGCAGCGCGAATGGGGAAAAAATTAGCTTGATAACAGCCAAACAAACGGCTATTGAAGCACCAAATTTTTGTAATCCTGCCCAAATTAAGACAATAGGTTGGGGTTGTGGGCTGATTAATGCTTGTAACAGTGCGCCGTTAAACAGCAGCATAAACATACCGATGATGGCAAAAAAATGCTGGCTAGTCGGGGTTACTTCTGCTGAGACAATGTAGAGTATTAAACTAGGCAAAACCATTTGCAACAATCCACTCACAATGGTGAAAATGGCAATGCCAATTAATGATAAGTGGAGTATTTTACCGTTATTCATCATATTTTTGATTAATTTTTAATTGGTAATACATACATCTCGGCTTGATCATCCTTGGGCAAAGCCTTTGGCGCTGGTAGCCATTCTTGACCCAAACCTAAATTAACTACACTTTCTAAACCTTCTGGTTGTTGTGTAGGGGGTGTGTCGTAGCCAAGAAACCAACTCTCCAAATGGTCATCTAGCATCCCTGTGATTTCCGGGAAAAAGCCTGTAAATATAGGTTCGGGGCTAATCTCTAGGTGTTTTAGTGATTGGATACGCGGATGATCGCCTATGGTAAGTTTGGCTGAACCTGGTTTAAACAGCGAAAATCCCAATTTCCCTTGAAAGTAAATCACCGATTTCATCAACATCCCGCGAAATGCACAGTAGTTTGCTGCACCCATTTTCAGGGGAAACCAAGCTTTGGCGGGTTTGGCAACCTCAATTTTCATCACTAGTTGCCCATCTAAATCATATTGACTGCTGACGGTGCGATCGCCAATCACAAAGTCCAAGTTAGCTTGATGTTTGGGCATTCCCCAAATTCCTTTACCACCTTTGACAGAAATTTCAGTACTGACAGGTAAATCAAGTACATACTGCCCAGTGCCGTACTGTTGCATCAATAAAGCAGGTAGTAATGGCGGGGCTGGTTTTGCGCCATGAGTGCAGGCGATCGCAATACTAAATTCGATGTATTTACCAATGTCAGTAATCTGATAATTAATCACCGTAATCACTAACAAACCCTGATTATTCCATAGTCGTAAAGGATGTACTTCCTTTGCTAGGATCAATTCTTTAGCGCGATCGGCGTTAATCGGAAATACCGCCATCAATGCTGGTGTGTGTTCAGAATTAACGGGTAATTGAAAAGGTATGCCATCAACCAAGGCATAAAGTCCTGTTTGTTGTTTTAAACGTTGAGGTATCATATTTTTTCACACATAATTAAATTTATTGATGGAGAGAAGTAACAAAGGTCTAGAGAATAAAATTTGCATTTTTCAAACAGTCTTTTCTAATTCTGCAAGCATTAAAGGGAACACATCTTGGGCTGCATTCTTACCCATAAATATGTCTAAATGACTGTAGTTATCAAGAACGTGTAAAGCATGGTAATTAGGACGCAGAGAGTCAAAATATTTAAAAGTTTCTATCTGACTTTGTGGAAGAAAGCAACGATTAAGTTGCCCAGCGAAAAATGCAATCCGGGCATCGGTGTTTGGTGGTTGGGCAATAAAATCTTTTGGGAAATTGGGGAAATTATCAACAGAAATTAGATGTCCATGATTGATGCACTGAGACATTTGTGCGAAAAAACTGAGCGGCACATAGGCGAATTCCTGCTTCAGCCATTCGTGGGTGGCTTCGTTGAGGTTGGAGTGTTCCCACAATGCCGGGAAGCCAGTCCCATAAGTAAAGCTAACTTGTTTACAGACTGAATTATTACATTCGTGATGCGTAAGACCCACGAACAGAGAGATGATTTTTGCAGCTAGACTTGGTGAATCTATTTGCCATTGTGGGTTTAAATGATCGGTGAGAAAATTAACTGCTGGTACTGCAAAATTAATTTTGAAAGATGACCATGAAGGTACAATTGGATGCAGTGAAACCGCATTGCTGATAATAGTTTTGACTTGTGGGACTAAGCCAGCCACCACAGACATCATGAAACTAGTAGATCCCTGACAATGGATGATAGCTTTGATTTCTTCATAACCCGTCTCTTCGACAATTGTTTTCACCGCTTCTGGATGGTCATTCACTGCGGCTCGGTCAAGTGTC
The DNA here is from genome assembly GCF_043099725.1 of Nostoc sp. C110. Taxonomy (GTDB): domain Bacteria; phylum Cyanobacteriota; class Cyanobacteriia; order Cyanobacteriales; family Nostocaceae; genus Nostoc; species Nostoc muscorum_A. The sequence goes on from NZ_CP171148.1 coordinate 559,407, forward strand.
CAATGATTAGGATTCAGGTCAATACTGGCACGCCAGTTTTCTAACCATACGTCATAACCATGAGCAACTAAGTAATCAACTATATTAGTATCCACAGGAGCGCGAAAGATATTTGCTCTGACTCCTGCACCATGCGCTAGTAATACAGGCGATTTAGAAGGAGGCTTTTCACCTCTAACGTTAATTAAGTTGCATTCAAAGCCATCTTTGCTAGTAAAAGGTACTATTCTTTCTTGTAAAGATTGAGTATATGCTGTGGTGTTCATTTTGATAGATTTGTTAATAGATTAGGGCATTGGGCATTATCTCGTTCCCTCTGCCTCATAGCTCCCAATACAGTTCGGATAAGCATTTTTCACTTTCCTTGTGGTCTGGGGAAAGGATGTATTCAAAACCTTTTCCCTTTCCCCTTTCCCCTTTAACCAAACCGTATTGTCATACCTCCTGCCTCCTAAAGTTAAATGTAGACTTCCGCTAAAGTGCCGGCAAAGAAGCGACTGAATCTATCTATTGCTTGTAGGCGTTCCCCAATAGTATCTGCGTTGGTAACTTTCATAGTGGTCATTTGTTTGATGAAGTCCATCGGCTGAATTTTGAGAATGCCTTGACCAACAATGGGATCATTTTCACTGTCACCCTCATAAACGGTAATGAATAGTGTGGTGGTGTCAGACCAAACATCGAATCCTGGGTCATCATGAATTTGCTTGAAGCCTTTCAAGTAATAACGTTGTCCTGATTGCGTCATCATGTGTAAGCGATAACGCATTTGTCTGGTTTTTTGTTGACCTTGTTGGACAACAAACAAATTAAAATCGCTATTGTTAACGGTTAGGGCTTCTGGTGATAGAACGGGGGCTTTAACTATACCAACTATTTTCCCTAGGTGTTCGGGGTCGTTGAGTAGTTTGTCTAAATCATCGGCAATAACTGTGACGGTGAACTCTAGAGGCGAGTTGTCTTGTTTACCTTGCCAGAATGCAGGCTGATAGTTGTCGTCTTTGACTGCGGTAGAAAAGTAGCCGCGCATGGTCTCGGTGAATTGAATACCGACTGTGGTAGAACGGGTAGTGTCACCGTTGACTATGGGCGGGGTAGTCAAATCATAATTAATCGTCCAACCCCGGTCTTCAGCAATGAGGGTACAGCAGCGTTCTGCTAGAGCAGAGATTGTCAGTAGTGGATTTACACCTAATGTCCGAGGAACTATTGAACCATCGGCTACATATAAGTTTTCGTAGACGTTTGTTCCTTGGTTGCTAGCAAATACTTGTCCCTTATGGTTGACAACACCGTGTTCAGCATCCTCCGCTAAGATACAGCCTCCTAGTGGATGGACTGTAACTAAGTCATGACCAAAGGCATCAGACCAAATGGGGTTAGGAATTTGTGTACCGCCTAGGGGTTCGGTGGCTTCTGTAAGACGATTATTGACTCGTTGAAAAATGGGTTGACTTCCTACATCTTGCCATTTAATGCGGAGACGGTCATTTTCTAAGTACATTTGTCCGGCCGCATCATCATGGGTCATGACTAAGTAAGTTTGGGTGTTGCGGACTGCACCAGTGTAAGCACCATGAGTCAAACTCTCAACTTCGCGGATTTTTTCTTCGATGCGATCGCCTAAACCAGAGTCGGTGTCTTTACCTAAAATTTTGGCAGCCGCCGCAAGGGTTTGGGGTAATATAGCAGCTAGACCTCCAGGAATTGAGCCTTCTTCAATAACTAGTCCGTTATCTAATTGGGGCTGTTCTCGCATATCTATGATACCAGTGATACATGGCCCTACTGGTTCTTGGGCATTCTCCGGGCGATCGCCAAAACCAATACCGTTAATTACTTGCTCGGTGTTATAGCCAAAAGCTAGGACATCACCATTCCCTGTAAAATTATGTCCCAATTTCTCAGATACAGCTAAACCAGCAGCTTGAGAACGCAGCAAAATTTCTGTAGATCCCAATGTCCCAGCCGCCAGAATCACAATATCAGCACTGACAAACATTGTGGGAGCGTTAAAGTTTTCTTGTCCCGTGTTTAATAATTGGTAATGGACTAGCCAGCGATTCCCCTGACGTTCAACTCGTCGCACGGAAACTTGTGTATAGATTTCTGCACCGTGGTTTTTTGCATCTGGGAGGTAATTCATCAACACGGTGTTTTTGGCTTTATTATTACAGCCAGAAACACAATCACCGCAGAGATTACATTTGTTTTGTTCTACACCGACATGATTCACCCCATCTTTAAATGTCACATTGATGGGGGGACGATAGAACTTTTCATTCAAATATTTAGACGATTTTTCTAAAGCTTGTAATTTTGGCAGCGGAGGAAAATTTTCGGGGTAGGGAGTAGGTTTGAGCATTTCCTCCGCACGACGATAACCTGCGGCTAATAAAGTCCCAACATCATCACGCAATTCCTTTGGCCAGCGTGAATCTGCAAATACACGCGGTTCAGCTTGTAATGACACATTGGCGTTAACTAAAGATGTTCCACCTAGTCCACAACCAATAAATACATTAATGTCTTTATTCACATGAAAGTCATATAAAGCTGTGTGCGAACCTAGATGATGTTGTGGTAAATCTATCTGCATTTGTGCCAATGCTTTACTTTGAGTTTTGGGATATTCACCAGGTTGGAATTCTTTCCCTCGCTCTAAAATACACACTTGCTGTCCGGCTCGTGCTAAACGCGATGCGGCAATACTACCACCATAACCAGAACCAATAACTACAACTGTATAGTAATTTTTTAAGTTTTCAATCGGGCTGGATAAACGAGTCATTATATTCATCCTTAAAAATTATGGGCATGAAAATATACACTCATCTAGATTACAAATGGAGGCAAAAGCTAATCTAATGAGAATTTCTGATGATGCAGTAGGATTTTTAACTACTAGTATTGCAATTCAAAAGCAATCAAAGCTTTTCCAGAAAATTCAATAAAAATGGTATCGATAATAATTTGTTGTCCTGTACAAATTGCACTCAAACCTAATCCCTAAACCCTTCACTAAAAGGTAAGGGTAGTAAGAATTAACCTCTCTATCTCTGTGGAGGAGAGGTGTAGGCAGGGATTATATGAATAAGTTATGTGTGGCTTTAATCAAAACTAAAGCCTGATTAATTTGGATTAGACAACCAATTTAGTTATACGATTCAGTTATCGGAGCTAACTCGGTGTTATATGCAGGTTAACAAGAAAGTTAACATTCTTTTACTTAAATTAACCAAGATAATGATTAAATTAACTCTGAAATTTATACATACTTATAGTATGTACAATTTCAGTCACAGCGTAGCATTGCAGACAATTTTTGGCAATGTTCAATTCGATTTTGTTCACGGGTTACTTTAATAGGACTTATGCAAAACTACAGACGGTAGGGGCAATTCATGAATTGCCCCTACCTGAGAATCAGGGTCAAGAGGACTTTTCAAACATCCTCTTATAGCAGTTCTCAGCCTTTGTGAGGTACAAGAACCCCAACCCCCTCACCGCGTAAGCGGTAAGGGGGCTATCTATATCAGGCTATCAACGACAACATTGATTTGGTTGATAAATATTTCTACCTCAGAACTTATGCCAGGGTGCTAGTCTGACAAAACGCATAGTTTTTGAAGAGGCTATGCCAGCACCCACGCTTGCCCCTAAATTGGGGGTTTTCCTTAGCTATAATTTGGCAGACTTCACCAGTTTGGTAGATGTTTGATACTTTCGTTCGCTCCATTATTCACTGCACTACATCTTTGACGATTCTACCAGTCGACAAATGCTGTAATGAAGTTACAGAGGTGTCCCAGAAGGCTCTTGCACTATATTGTTAACAGTTTTTGGTTCTACAAAAGCTTCTCTACCTGTAATCAATCTAGAGCGACGATTACGAGTGATATAATTCCATGCCCACTGAAATACTACTAGTAATTTAGTGTCAAACTCGATTAAGAAGTAGATGTGAACTAATAGCCAAAATGCCCAAGCAATGAAACCTGTGAGTTTGATTAAGCTTAAATCTACAACAGCTAAATTTTGCCCAATCATCGCCAAACTACCTACATCGTTGTAATGAAATTGTGGCAAAGTCTTACCTTGAAGCCGTCGTCGAATTAGTTTACCTACATACTCTCCTTGTTGTTTAGCTACAGGTGCAACACCAGGTAAAGGTTTAGCATCTTGATGGGAGAAGTTGGCTAAATCTCCAATTACGAAAATGTTGTCATAACCCTCGATAGACAAGTCAGGTTCTACAATTACACGCCCAGAGTAATCGCGCTCTACACCTGTAGTTTCTGCTAAGACTTTCCCCATTGGCGAACCTTGAACACCTGCTGCCCACAATATAGTTTTTGAGGCAATTTCTGTAAATTCATTGTCTTGCTTGAAAGTAACAATATCACCTTCAATATTTGTCACCCTGGTGTGAGTGTGGAGTTCTATACCCAACTTTTGCAAAGATACTGCTGCTGATGCCGATAACTCTGGCGCCATGTGTGGGAGGATGCGAGGGCCACCTTGTAATAGTAAAATTCTCGTTTCTGAGGTGTCGATGCTGCGGAAATCTTCTTTGAGAGTTTTGTATGCCAATTCTGCGATCGCACCTGCTAACTCTACACCAGTCGGGCCACCCCCCACAATCACAAAACTCAACCAAGCACGACGTTTTTCGGGATCAGTTTCTTTTTCTGCTGCTTCAAATGCGCCAAATATCCGGCGACGCATTTCTATCGCATCTTCCACAGTTTTCAAGCCAGGAGCAACTTCTTCCCAATGATCCTTACCAAAATAGGAATGGTTAGCACCTGTGGCAACAATTAATGTGTCATAAGGTACTACTTCATCACCCAAAATAACTTGTTGTGCTTTTGGATCAATCTCACTTACTTCTCCCAACAACACCTTTGTATTCTTGCTTTTGCTGAATACAGATCGCAATGGTGCGGAAATATCAGAAGGTGATAGCGTACCTGTGGCAACTTGATATAAAAGCGGCTGAAATAGGTGAAAGTTTCGTTTATCAATGAGAGTAACATTTACATTCGCTGCATTCAGACCCTTTGCTGCATACAGTCCACCAAAGCCACCACCAACAATGACAACCCGATGTGGTGCATTCTTTTCAAGTGAGACTTCCATACGAGATATTTCCTTGTGTTAAGAACTTGTAACTATTCTTAACAAAGATGTAACAGCATTATGATAGTGGTTGCTGTTTATTTAGAACAATTGAAAAAATACTAAAAGTATCCAAAGTTAGTATTCACTACTTTTATTGGACTGCCTCTCTAGATATCCCTCTTGTGTCACTTTTCCCAGATAAAAGATGAAGTTCTTGCTACACAAGAGTTTCATGATAAAGCGATGATGATATTTATCATACTAGAAAATAAAGCCACAAACCCAACCCTAGTCTAAGGTTTAAACATTGCTTTTGATTCTTGTGTTCAGAGAGTGACCGAAGAGGAGTGTGGGGAGTGTGGGGGGTAAGACTTCTTCCCCATCCTCCCACACCTCCCACACTTCCCACACCTCCCACACTTCCCACACCTCCTACACTTCCCACACCTCCCACACTTCCCACACCCCTTGGATTTCTCACTTGTGAGAAATCCAGGCTAATGCCCAATTCCCAATTCCCAATCAATATCCCGCTTTCTTGTCTACGACATTCCGCAAGGGTTGACCGGTTTGATAGCGTTTAAGATTGTCGATAAACAGTTGTGCTATGCGCTCTCTCAGTCGTGGTGACAGGGCTGAACAATGGGGGGTAATAAAGGCGTTCGGCAACGACCACAAAGGACTTTCCGGTGGCAGAGGTTCTGTAGCCACTGTATCTAATCCAGCACCTGCAATCCATCCCTCACTTAGTGCGGTGAATAATGCTGTTTCATCAACGATCGCACCACGAGCAATATTAATTAAGTAAGCAGACTGACGCATAGAGCGCAAGGCGGCTTCATCGATCAAGCCTTTCGTTTCTGGGGTTAGTGGCGTGGCAATTACTACATAGTCGGCTGCGGGTAGGAGCGATCGCCATTCATCAGCACCAACAATCTTGTCAAAATTCGGTAGGGGTTCGGGATGGCGGCGGCTCCCCCAAACTTTAACACCAAAGGCTTTAGCGCGAGATGCGATCGCTTGACCTATATTCCCAGTGCCGAGAATTAATAAAGTCGTGTCTGCTAACTCTTCGAGAAACACTCCTCTTACCCAGGTGTGTTCATCCTGTAAAGTTTGCAATTTCCGCAGATTCTTAGCGTGATAGAGCATGAATGCCAGTACAAATTCCGAAATTGGAATTGCGTGAACCCCTGCGCCATTAGTAAGGATAATATCCTTTTGCAAAAAATTTGGCGTAAGGATGTGATTAACGCCAGCACTCGGTGACTGTTGCCAACGCAGCCTGGGCGCTGCTGTCAGCACTTTGTCAAGGGTAGAAGCTTTCAAGTAAAATCCGTTGACATAAACTTCTGCATCACTGACATCACCATCAAGATTACCTTCACTATCCACCTCCACAACATCTACATCAGATGGTAGGTGTGGCTCAATATCAGCAATGAGATGATCGGGTAAAATCAGTTTCACCATTTGCTACTCCCTAATTCCATTTTGGATTTTGGATTGTGTAACCCAATTGGCAACACCTCTTCATTTTTAATTTTTAATTTTTAATTATTTAGTATCCTGCTTCTTTGTCTACTACATTTCGTAATGGTTGACCAGCTTGGTAACGCTTCAGATTGTCGATAAATAGTGCTATTGAACGCTGTTTGCTTCTTGGTGAATGGCCTGAAGTATGAGGCGTGATAAAGATGTTAGGAAGTGACCATAAAGGACTTTCGGGTGGTAACGGTTCTGAGTTAACTGTGTCTAATGCTGCACCTGCAATCCAACCTTCTGTGAGTGCTTTTATTAAAGCCGATTCATCGACTACACCACCGCGAGCAATATTAATTAGGTAGGCATGTTTTGGGAGCGATCGCAATACAGATTCATCAATAAATTCTTTGGTTTCTGGAGTTAGAGGTGTTGCAATAACTACATAATCAACTCCTGGCAGGAGCGATCGCCATTCATCAGCACCCACTACTTTATCAAAATTTGGTAGTTCTTGGGGATGACGGCGACTGCCAATAATTCTTAAGCCGAAGGGTTTAGCACGGGCGGCGATTTCTTGACCAATACCACCGGCACCGATAATTAATAAGGTAGCATCTGTCAATTCTTGGATGGCAAAGCCTCTTTTCCAGTGACGTTCCGCTTGTAGAGCATATAATTCTTGTAGGTGTTTGGCATGAGCTAGGATATAAGCGATCGCAAATTCTGCGATCGGAATTCCATGCACTCCAGCTCCATTGGTGAGGATAATATCTCTTTCCAAATAAGTTGGTGTCAGGATGTGATTCACCCCTGCATTTGGTGCATGATGCCAACGTAGTGCAGGTGCTGCTGCTATTATTTTATGTAGCGTCGGACTTCTGGTTAAAAACCAACTAAAATAAACCTCAGCATCAGTAGCATCACCATCTAAATTTCCTTCAACATCTACTGTGACAACCTCTGTATCAGGCGGTAGATGAGGCTCAATGTCAGCAACGAGATCGAGCGGTAAGATCAGTTTCATGGTAGATAACCTCTTTTATCTTTACAGAAATATCTCTATAAATTGCTTGTGATTTACTAATAAATAAAAGCACTATTTACTAAATCATTTGTGGCAATATCTCTTTATTCTCTCTGTGTTCTCTACGTCTCTGCGGTTTGCTTTGAAGGAGAATTCAGAATCAAGCGCTTTTTCGGTCAGAATACCTAATGGAATTCTGACTCTTGACTCCTGTTTCGATAAAAAATTATTTTTTACAAATTAGATAACTATATTAATAACATTGATTCTCGAAGTAGCCTATTTTTACCACAGCTACCTCAAGCATTACATTAATCAACTAACGAAAGCTAAATCTCAACTACTCAACTGCAACAATTGGTTATTTGACTGAGTACTTTCATTGCTCATTACTCGCTGGAGAACTGCTTCTCTGATATTGATAAACACTTCGCTACTTCTATCTCGTGGGCGTGAAAGTTTCACAGGTAGATCGAGAGAAATCTGTCCTTCATCAATCACTATCACTCGGTCTGCCAACGCCACAGCTTCTTCTACATCGTGAGTCACTAAAAATGCAGTAAATCTCCGCTCTTGCCATAAGTTCTCAATCAAACCCTGCATCTCTAGGCGAGTTAGAGCATCCAATGCTCCTAAAGGTTCATCTAACAACAACAAACGGGGCTGACTAACTAATGCCCTTGCCAATGACACCCGTTGCCGTTGTCCACCAGATAAGACATAAGGCCACTCATCAGCTCTATCTTTGAGTCCGACTTTATCGAGTGCCCACAAAGCTTTTTCACGCCAATTGCCTTCCAAGCCTAACCCCACATTCTGAACAACGCGCTTCCACGGCAGTAAACGGGGATCTTGAAACATCACTGTTACAGAGCGGCTGAGTCTACGCAGTGGTTCTTCATCCAGCAGTATTCCGCCTGAAGTTGCTTTATCTAATCCTGACACCAGACGCAATAAGGTACTTTTACCACAACCACTACGTCCGACGATAGCGACAAATTCACCTGCTTCAACTTCTAAATTTAGCGAGTTTAAAACAGTTTTCTTCCCGAAAGCTTTCGTCAAATCCAAAATACTTAGTTGCGTACCTTGTACATTAGAACTCACTTGCAAAACCTCATTTTTTTAGAATAATTGGGATTGATTTTTTGGGTAACATATTGAATTTAAAATCACACTTAAAATCAAGACTACTTAAGTTTTGATCTTGGTGATTTTGCCATTTATGACCTTTGATAGTTAGGATTCCAAGCCAAGAATTTGGTTTCTAATCCTCTGGCAACAGCATCTGCTAATTTACCCAGCAGTGCATAGATAACAATACTCAAAACCACAACATCAGTTTGCATAAACTCACGGGCATTCATTGCCATATAACCAAGTCCAGAATCTGCTGCGATCGTTTCTGCCACAATTAATGTCAGCCACATAATCCCCAAAGAAAAACGGACACCGACGAGAATTGAAGATAAGGCTCCTGGAAAAATAATTTGCCACAGAAGTTGTGGGGTTTTCAATCCATAGACTTTTCCCATTTCAATCAGTCCAGGATCTACACTGCGAATGCCATGAAATGTATTAAGATATAACGGGAAAAATACCCCCATAGACACTAAAAATAATCTAGCTTGATCGCCAATACCAAACCAGAGAATTACCAGGGGAATTAATGCCAGATTAGGGATAGTACGGAGCATTTGCAAGGAACTATCCAATAACTTTTCTGCTATACGGGAAAAGCCATTGAGCAATCCCAAACCGAATCCAATACTACCACCAACTATAAAACCAGATATCGCTCGTCCAGCGCTTATTCCTATATGCTGAAAAAGTTCTCCGGTGGAGGCTAGTCTAATGGCTGTAGCGATTACGCCACTAGGGGCAGGTAAAATTCTGGTTGAAAGTAAACCAGTTCTGGAAGCAAATTCCCAAAGTACTAGGACTAGAACGGGTACAATCCAGGGAACTATTTTATCGATTTGCGGGTTTTCTAACACCTCGCTCAGGGATATATTATTGTTTCTTTTGGTGTGTTTAAGGGTAATAGTCATGGGATTTTAGATTTCCGCAAAGATGAATCTAGAAGCATCGTCAACATAATTTGTAATTAAAAAGCAAATTACAAATTACAAATTATTCATGAAGCGCTCGTTAGTTGTTTAGCAAATTTTTCACTGCTAACTATTTCGCTAACAGTACTCAAGACTGGTGGCGTTAGCGGTGCAGTTTCTTTCTGCAAAGGTAAACGTGGAAATAATAATTCAGCTGTGCGATACGCCTCTTCTAAATGGGGATATCCAGAGAACACAAAGGTTTCTATACCCAAATCTTGATATTCCAGCATCCTAGCGGCAACAGTATCGGGATCTCCAACTAAGGCTGTACCAGCACCACCCCGTACTAATCCAATTCCTGTCCACAGGTTGGGGCTAATCTCTAGGGTTTCTCGACTACCACTATGTAGTTGACTCATCCGTCGCTGTCCTTCAGAATCAGAACTAGCTAGGTGTTGTTGAGCTTTTGCGATCGCATCCTCATCAACATACTTAATTAGCTCATTGGCAGCATCCCAAGCCGCAGACTCGGTTTCTCGCACAATTACATGCAAGCGAATCCCAAAGCGGACTGTTCTACCTTGTTCAGCCGCCAGTCGTTTAACCTCAGCAATCTTTTGAGCAACTTGCTGTGGAGGTTCGCCCCAAGTTAGATAAACATCTATATGTTTAGCAGCAACGCGCTTTGCAGCCGCAGATGAGCCACCAAACCACAATGGTGGATAGGGTTTTTGGACTGGTGGGAATAGGAGTTTACCACCTTTGATATCCAGGTAGTTTCCTTTAAAATCGACTGTTTCCCCACTGACGATACCCCGCCAAACGGTAAGAAATTCATCGGTTAAATCATAGCGATCGTCATGACTAAGATGCAAGCCATCTCCAGCGAGTTGCACCGGATCTCCACCTGTCACCACATTAATTAACAATCTTCCTTTAGAAATCCGATCAAATGTTGCTGCCATTCGTGCAGCAGCACCAGGAGAAGTAATTCCTGGACGAATTGCTACGAGAAATTTCATCTGCTTGGTGACAGATATAAAAGCGGCGGCAGTTATCCAAGCATCTTCACAAGAACTCCCTGTGGGTAACAATGCACCCGTGTAGCCTAAATTATCCACAGCTTGAGCAATTTGCTGCAAATAATCAGGTGTGGCAACACGAGAGCCAATATCTGTGCCTAAATAGCGTCCGTCATGAGATCCAGTAGGAATAAACCAGAGAATTTCCATATCTATCAGGGTATGAGAACTTAATATACGATTATCCGATCGAATTGCCGTATTTTATAGACAAAATTCTACCCGATATTATCTAAAAATCAAGCCTAATTTAACCATTAGTAAAAAAGGGCTGCCTGAATAAGGAACTCCTTAGTCGGTAATTTTGACACTTTTGTAGTCAGAATTGCTGTGTTGGAAAATACAACTTTTAATCGAGTAAGGCAAAAAGGAGGCAATAGGCAGGAGGAATCCCCATAAATATAGGGGGTTTTTACCAAGTGACTATCTGCGGTGATCGCCTATGGCACGCTACGCGATCGCATCTGCTTGGGTTGAGTTGACCTAACCAATAATTTTGATATATTTTCTTTTCATGAATAAATACTGGGTCTTGCATTGTAACAAGCTCTATGCAAAGATAATTTTACGCAAAATCCGGTAAATCTATCGACTTATCGTTTTATCTGCTTTTCTTAACAATTGAGATTGTGAAATCTAGCTGCTTACTAATTAGTGTATTCAGCTAATGTTAATTGTCAATCAATAGCTTGAATTAAATTCAAGATTTAGTCGATGCCAGTAGCCGTTGATGAATTTTGTTGCCTTATCTCACCAGTCGCACTCCAATATCAAACCGAATTTTGAATTTTGTTTTGAGAATTTTCTATGAGTTTTGGAGTCTACACTGAATTGCCTAGTAATGGTTACGATATTTATCGGGGATTTGCACTTTTCTTACTAGGGGAACCTTTGCTAACTCATTAGCTAATGGTTTAGCACAAATATTTCATCAATAATTTCTGCTAGTTTCTCTGTCAAAGCTAGAGCTAATTTATTCGTTTTTCAGGTTGAGGAGTTCAAGAGTAATGTCGAATTTTCGCTCTAAATATAGATACATAATGTTCACGTTCTTGTTGCTAGATATTCTAGCCATTCTGGTTTTTTATCCAGTAAAAAGTCACGCTGAACTCCCTAAATCTGATGTATCTACTGCTGAAGCAGAAGTGAACAAAGCTCCAGAAGCAATTGTCAATCAAACACTAGAAACTTCAACGATAGAGACAGAAGGCAAAGGGCCAGGAGAGGTCGCATCCCCTCCTGCTTCCTGTGCGCTATCCTGTGTCCTACCTTCTTCTTCAATTCCACCGCTAACTGGTAAAAAGGCTACCAGCCCAGAACGAGTCACACCTGTCTCGCAATTGTTGGAAGTTGTACCGCCAACTAACAAAAAAGCTCCAAATAATGCAGCAGGACAAGTAACATCCGTCTCACAATTGTCAGATGTTTTGCCGACAGATTGGGCATTTCAAGCACTACAGTCTTTGGTGGAGCGCTACGGTGTAATTGCTGGATATACAGATGACACATTTAAAGGGAATCGTGCCCTAACACGGTATGAATTTGCTGCTGGGTTGAATGCTGCTTTAGATCGCCTCAATGAATTAATAGCGACTTCAACGGCAGATTTGGTCAAACGAGAAGACTTGGATGCCATCAAAAAACTACAAGAACAATTTTCTCCAGAACTTGCTCAATTTAGGGGACGCTTAGATAACTTGGAAACGCGGACTGCGAAATTAGAGGCAAATCAGTTTACAACCACAACTAAACTTATAGGTCGAGCGCAGATTGTTCTTGGCTCGGTTCTGGCTGGCAATAATGTCGTTACCAAAAGACCTGCACCTCGCAATGCCACACTTCAAGGTTCAACGACTTTACGGTTAAACACTAGTTTTAACGGTAAAGATTCACTAAGCTTATCGCTGTCAGGTGGAAATATTGAATCATTAGGACAAACAAGAGCTGGATTATTAGGAACTTTTGAGGGGAGAACTGCTGATAACTCCAGTATTACCTTTGCACGTAATACTATTCTTCTCGGTGGCGTGCGGTATCGTTTTTTACCTAATCCAGATACTCAAGTTAACATTTATGCTCTGTCTGATGGAGCTAGTGAGATAGGTCTTTCTGGCCCTATAAATCCATATTTTGAATCGTCTTCTGCAACCGGTGCTAATGGGATTTCACGATTTTCACGGCGGTCTTTGGTCTATAACTATGGAGATAGCGGGCCCGGAATTGCCATACTCCAAAAATTAGGCAAACAGGTTCAAGTGGGGATAGCGTACAGCGCACCAAACGGTGGTAATCCCACAACTAATAATGGCTTATTTACAGGCAGGTATTTAGCTTTAGCACAGATAATCTACTACTCCTCTAATCGAAATTTTCGGGTGGCGGCAACTTACGTCAATACTTATAGTCCAGCGAATACCCAAGGTCTAAGCGGAACAAACTTCGGCCCAGCAGTCGGTAGTAACCTGGTAAACAGCACCGTAGCTGGAGCGGGAACTGTAGCCAATCTTTATGGACTACAGGCGTTCTATCAAGTTAATTCCAAGTTGGCAATTAATGGATGGATAAGTTATGGAGCGCACCGCTATTTGGGGCGCGGTGATGGTAGTGCAATGGATTGGGCCGTAGGACTAGCATTCCCCGATCTTTTTAGTGAGGGTGCTTTAGGGGGAATTTTAGTTGGTATGGAGCCGAAACTCACCAGGCTCAGTCAGGGTGTAAATTTGGGAGCAGGTGCAGGACAAGCAGACAAAGATACCTCCCTGCACGTTGAGGCATTTTACCAATATAAAATCGGAGATAATATTGAGGTGACACCTGGTTTGATATGGATTACTGCACCGGACTCTGATGCCAACAATCCTGATAGTTTATTTGCTTGGGTTCGTACTGTCTTTAGATTTTAATCGGTGAAAACTAAAGATATAAGTTTTCTAGTAATGTAGAACTTTGACCGAAGAGGCAGTGGAGGTAGAGGGCAGGGAGCAGAGGGCAAGAGGAGGCAGGGGGAGACAAAGAAACAAGTGTATTCAGAGCTATTGCGGTAGTAAAAAGTACTAAAAGGTTCTCTTTACTTCCCCTGCTGCCTCACTTCACGATGCTCTCACTTTTTCGCGTTGCTCCCCCTGCCCCCCGCCCCCTTTCCTCTTTATTGACACTCCCCAGACTGAACAAATATCGCTACACTGGCATATCCTTAATAATGGATTGTCAAAAACTTAACTGTTCTCAAGATTCTTCCAGCTGTGAAAAACATCTTGAGGACATTTCGTTTTTGAATCGCTTATGCGAGTTAATTAAAAGGGATATTTGCGAAAGATGGCTTGTGTTACAAAAAAAGTAGGAGTAGAGTTCTAGTGTGGAACTTGAAAACTGGTATTTTACTACTTACGCTGAGTTGCATAATTGCAACTGGTATAGCAGTATATCTGATTGGTGGCATTGAACCAGCACAAATTCAGGCTTTGCTGAAATCTTCTGGTATTTGGGCACCCATTATTTATGTTGCTTTGTATGTTGTAGCAACTATGTTAGTTCTGCCCTCAACAGTGTTGAATTTGACTGGAGGTGCAATTTTTGGCCCTTGGCTGGGTACTTTCTGGACTAGTTTTGGAGCAATTATTGCGGCAATTATTGCTTTCGTTTTTACTAGAACCATTGGACGGAAAACAGTTGCAAAACGACTAGCAGGACGCTGGCAAGCTATGGATGCGGAGGTACGGCGTGGAGGGCTTTTTTATATGTTTGCCATCCGACTAGTACCAATCATGCCTTATGGCTTAGTAAACTTTGTTGCTGGACTGACTTCGATTAGCTTTAAAGATTATGTGATGGGTACAACACTTGGTACTGTTCCTAGTGTCTTACCTTTTGTACTACTAGGTAGTTCTGGTTTGAAAGCAGTCAAAACAGGTGATTTTTTGCCGCTAGTACTAGCTTTGGGCTTAACTGGAATACTAGTAGCAGGGTCTACTTGGTATCGCCATCGTCGGACTTTTCCTAAAAAAGCTGTAGAAAGCCTTAAAGAATCTGACTCTTCAGATGACATCAACCCGGAGAATAAATAAACTATAACAATCTGACTTGAATCTTGCTAAGTATACTGAGAACTAAACCATTTATCATGAGAAGCAGTCTGTCAGCTTGGCTGTTTCAAAATTAAACGGAATTCCTAGATGCTACCAAAGTATTCATTGATTGTTCCAATTTATAACGAAGAAGAAATTATACCCGAACTATACCGCAGACTAAGTGCAGTAATGAATCGGCTAGATGGTCTTGTCGAATTAATTTTAATCAATGATGGTAGCCGCGATCGCTCCTTACAATTAATACGAGAACTCCATCAAAAAGACCCACGCATTTGCTACCTGAGCTTTGCTCGTAACTTTGGTCATCAAATTGCAGTTACTGCCGGTCTTAATTTTGTTCGGGGTCAAGTTATTATCATCCTTGATGCTGACTTACAAGATCCGCCAGAACTAATCCCAGACATGATTGAAAAATGGCGACAGGGCTATCAGGTCGTCTACGCTCAACGCACTCAACGCCTCAAGGAAGGATGGTTTAAGCGTTTTACTGCCTACTTTTTTTATCGTCTCCTCAAGAAGCTTGCAGATGTAGATATTCCTACTGATACTGGTGATTTTTGTTTAATGGATCGGCAAATTGTAGATATTCTCAATTCTATGCCAGAACGTACCCGCTACATTCGTGGTTTACGTTCTTGGGTTGGCTTTCAGCAAACAGCAATTCGGTTCGAGCGCGATCCCCGCTTTGCTGGGGAAGTTAAATACACTTTCAGCAAATCTTTGGCCCTTGCTATTAATGGTCTAGTATCCTTTTCAATAGTGCCACTGCGGTTGTCAACCTACTTAGGCTTATTAGCGGCGGCGGCGGCCATCTTCATGGCTTTATTAATCTTGTATTGGCGGCTTTTTCTTCCCCATTCGCCTTTAACTGGGTTCACGATTATTTTGATGGCAATTTTCTTTCTCGGATCTGTGCAGTTAGTTAGTGTTGGCATTTTAGGCGAATATATAGGGCGCATCTATGAAGAAGTTAAAGCCAGGCCCCTTTATACTTTGGCAGAGGTAGGTGGCTTCTATTCTAAATCGCCCAATTCAACACATCATAATACTGACAAACTAGTTGAGGCTCCCCACCTTAAAAGAAATGACGATTCTTAAGATATTTCTACCGATCGCGGCCTTGCTACCCTCCGTTATACAGCATTCATTATTAATTTTGTTAGCGGATAACTAGGGTTTAGACCGTCCTGACACCTGAATTCTGTTTTGATAAATTTACATTTGAATTTGTTAAAATGCTTGCTTTTTATCTCAAACTGTGAAAAGCTTTGTTATATAAATAAACTACGGTTCACCGATCAAGTTAAAGGATTTTTGTTCTGGCTAAATGAGCCATAAATAGAGGCTACTGAGAAGTCCTCAAGTAAATGGGCAAACAGATTTCTGAATATTTTGCAGCATCGATGGGGTGAAGACTTGATGCTTAAGACTTTATCGATGGGGGGAAATTGTAAATGCTGAAGACGTTAACAACCGATTTTGAACTTGACTTAGAAGCAGATGTGCTTGTGATTGGAGGTGGGCCAGCTGGAACTTGGGCGGCTTGGAGTGCTGCATCAAGTGGAGCAAAAGTTGTCCTGGTAGACAAAGGATATTGTGGTACGACTGGATGCGCTGCTGCATCTGGAAATGGTGTGTGGTATGTGCCGCCTGACCCAGAAGCACGAGAAACTGCAAAGGCGAGTCGAGAATCGTTGGGTGGGTTTTTGTCCGATCGCAATTGGATGGATCGAGTACTGGATCAGACCTATGCAAACGTCAATCAGTTAGCAGAGTGGGGTTATCCTTTCCCTACCGACGATGAAGGCAAACCCTATCGGCGATCGCTGCAAGGGCCGGAGTATATGCGGCTGATGCGGCGGCAAATTCAACGCGCTGGAGTCAAGATTTTAGATAATAGCCCCGCCTTAGAACTACTGGTAGATGACGATGGTGCTGTTGCTGGTGCAACAGGTGTGAATCGTCAAACTGGTGAGAAATGGAAAGTGCGATCGCAGTCCACAATTATCGCCACAGGCGGCTGTGCATTTCTCAGTAAAGCGTTAGGATGCAACGTCCTGACGGGGGATGGTTATCTGATGGCTGCTGAAGCTGGTGCTGAGATGTCAGGTATGGAATTTTCCAATGCCTATGGCATCTCCCCCGCTTTTTCTTCAGTTACCAAAACCCTGTTTTATAATTGGGCAACTTTCACCTACGAAGACGGTAGTGTGATTCCGGGTGCAAGTTCTCATAGACGGTCAGTAATTGCCCAGACATTACTGCAACAGCCAGTTTACGCCATCATAGACAAAGCGGCAGAATCGATGCGGCCATCTATGCGTTTAGCACAGCCCAACTTCTTTTTACCCTTTGATCGTGCAGGTATCGATCCATTTACCCAACGTTTCCCTGTAACTCTGCGCCTAGAGGGAACTGTGCGCGGTACGGGAGGAATTCGGATTGTCGATGAGAGTTGTGCTAGTTCTGTACGGGGACTCTATGCGGCTGGAGATGCGGCTACACGCGAACTGATTTGTGGCGGATTTACTGGCGGTGGTAGTCATAACGCAGCTTGGGCAATATCTTCTGGCTATTGGTCAGGGAAATCGGCTGCTGAATATAGCCGCAGTTTGGGAGAATATAAAACTCAACGCCATGTTAAGGGTGTTGGAGAGGTAGGATTACAGAGTGGGAGCGTAGCTTGCCGCCGAAGGCATCGCTCCTTAGCGACTGATGAAATTATTCAAGCAGTCCAAACTGAAGTATTCCCTTACGAAAAGAACTATTTCCGTACAGAACAAGGTTTAATCGAGTCTTTGAGTAAGCTAAATCATCTTTGGCAAGAACTCCGCAGTAGCCAGGTAACATCAGATAAAGAGCTAATCAGGGCGCGAGAAGCTACGGCAATGGTAGCTACGGCACGATGGATGTACAGCAGTGCCATTGAACGTAAAGAAACTCGTGGTATGCACAAACATCAAGACTATCCAGAACTTGATGCTAACCAGCAACATCATCTGATTAGTGGCGGATTAGATCAAGTCTGGGTGAAGAGTCAGCCGCTAAATACAGAAAAGTCTTTATCTAAAATAGGAGCAGCAGTGTGATTGAGTTGGTCAGCGAATCGCGATGCATAAAATGTAATATCTGCGTGAATATTTGTCCAACCAACGTGTTTGACCGTGTAGCTGATGCGCCGCCAACCATTGCTCGACAGAGTGACTGTCAAACCTGTTATATGTGCGAATTGTATTGTCCAGTTGATGCCCTTTATGTTGCACCAGAAAGTGATGTGACGGCTTCAGTCAACGAAGCAGAATTGGCAGAAGTTGGGCTACTGGGTAGTTATCGGGAAAACATCGGTTGGGGACATAAACGCACTTCAACAGCAAAAGCCGATCAAACATTCCAAATTTTGAAGCAGATGAAATAGTAACGCGATGTGCAAATTGTTCTTGGAACCCCTCTCCAAACCTCTCCCCCACAGGGAGAGAGGCTTTGATTCTTGCTCCCCTTCCCTTGTAGGGAAGGGGCTGGGGGTTAGGTTTGAGAGAAAGTTACACACGGCGGGCGTATAATACGGCGGAGAAAATAGTCATGCTGTCGTTACCAGTAGTAACAGGTTCTATCAGTAAAAATAAATTTACTTCCAGATTATCAACTTCAGTGGCTTGTGTCCTACTGCTACTAACTACAGCATGTAGCCAAGGTGAAACTAAATCTGCTCAATCCATTGAGGCTGTTAATGTCAATAACACTGTTGCTGCATCCAATAATATTTCTACCCTACGAATAGGTTATGTAGGTAGTTCAGAACCTACAGGATCGCTTGGTTGGGCAAAGAAAAAAGGAATTTTAGATCGGGAGTTGCAAAAAGCAGGATTTAAAAACATTACTTTTGCAAGATTTCCTAACGGGCCGGATCTAAATGAGGCGCTTGTCGCCGGACAATTAGATGTTGGTTCTTTAGGTGATACACCAGCTATAGTTTTGAAAGCTAGGGGTCAAGAAACCCGGCTGTTGCGGATCAGTCAATTTAATACAACCGCTTGGTTAGTAGCGAAAAAGAATGGGCCGCGATCGCTTGCTGAATTTAAGGGTGAAAAAATAGCCACCCAAAAAGGCTCTTATATGCACCGATACCTGCTGGGTCTATTAGCTGAAGCTAAAATTGCCAAGGATGTAAAAGTTGTTCACTTGATGACTACTGAGGCAAAAGCGGCTTTAGAACGTGGTGATGTAGCAGCTTATGCAACTTCAAGTGATCTGGGCCCTTTTCTGAAATCACAAGGCTTTCCAGTGATTGATTCTTCAGCAAATCATAAGGGTTTGTCAGGGACATCATTAGTTGTAGCAACTGAAAGTTTTTTGGCAAAACAGCCTGATTTCCCACAGAAATTTAATGCAATTCTCACAGAAGCAGCGAAGGATTTAAAAGCTAATTCTGAAGAATATTATCAGTATCATGCTCAAACTACTAAATATCCCATCGATATTATAAAAGTATCGTTCCCACTCAAACAGGTATCAGAAGAACCATTACCAGCCGAGGGAGTGAAACTTTTAGAGGGAACAAAGAAATTTTTAGTCTCGCAGGGTTTAGCAAAGTCGGACTTTAAATTAACAGACTGGGTTGCTGAAGAAAAATAGGAAATGGGGAGTAGGGAGTGGGGGAGATGAGGAAGATGAGGAGGCAGAAATCAGTAACTTTTCTGAGCAAGAAAAACAAATTTCTGTAATTAAGTCTTTTAAAAGAGCAACATTCAGGCTCAAAAGTGCAACTCCCAGGTTCAAAGGTGCAACTTCCAGGTTCAAAGGTGCAACTTCCAGGCTTAAAGGTGCAACTTCCAGGCTTAAAGGCTCAACTTCCAAGCTCAAAGGTGTAACTTCCAAGCTCAAAGGTGTAACTCCCAAGCTCAAAGGTGCAACTTCCAAGCTCAAAGGTGCAACTTCCAGGTTCAGAGGCTCAACTTCCAAGCTCAAAGGCTCAACTTCCAAGCTCAAAGGCTCAACTTCCAAGCTCAGAGGTTCAACTTCCAAGCTCAAAGGCTCAACTTCCAGACTTATAAACTTAGGACTTACGCAATAACTCTCTAAAACTCTCATTCCTTTGTGTCCTTTGCGCCTTTGCGGTTCGTTTTTCCATTATTTTGCGTAAGTCCTGTAAACTTTCCGCTTCCCTCTTGACCAATACATTTGAAAATCTAGGTAAAATGGCCATGACTATTGCACTAGACCGTCCACATAAAACCAAGTCTGCTCAAATCCGCGAAAAACTTGGTTATCCGATCATTGATACTGATGTACATACTCAAGAATTTCCCCCAGCATTCTTAGACTATTTAGAGCAAGTTGCTGGAACTGCGATCGCAGAGCGTTTTCAAGAACACTTACCCGGTGCATCTCGTTCTAAATGGTTCAAGCAATCTTGGGATGAACGCCGCGCTAACCGCACCGCCCGCCCTCCTTTCTGGACTCGTCCCACTAACGATGCTTTAAATTTGGCTACCATTAGCTTACCCAAGTTGCTGCACGAACGCTTACAAGAAGCTGGTACAGACTTTGCTGTTGTGTACCCCAACTTGGCAACAATGGCACCACACATCGGTCATGAAGAGATGCGGCGGGCTGTTTGTCGGGCGGCTAACACTTATCATGCTGATATTTTCCGTCCTTATAGCGATCGCTTAACACCCATTGCTGCTATTCCTATGAATACGCCAGAAGAGGCGATCGCAGAATTGGAATATGCGGTAAATATTCTCGGACTCAAAGCCATTCAAATCCCCGGACATATCCGCCGCCCCATTCCTGCCTTTGAGAAATATGGTGAAGAAGTAGCCAACGAAGCCATCTGGATTGATACCTTTGGCTTGGATAGTAAATATGATTACGATCCCTTCTGGGCGAAGTGCGTAGAACTGAAAGTTGTACCCACCACCCACTCTTCTGGTATGGGCTGGATAAATCGGCGTTCCATTAGCAATTACCAATACAACCATATTGGCCACTTTGCATCGGCTGCGGAAGCACTATGTAAATCTTTATTCTTTGGTGGTGTAACTCACCGCTTCCCCACACTCAAGTTTGCCTTTTTAGAAGGAGGTGCAGCTTGGGGTGCTAGTTTGTACACCGATTTAATTTGGCACTGGGATACCCGCAATAAAGATCATTTGGTGGAAAATAACAATCCCGCCAATATCGATCGCGAAGAATTACTAGAACTATATACCCGTTACGGTGGCGAATTATTACATGGTCGTTTGGATCAACTAGGTAGCGGTTTAGGTTTCCACGCTGAGTTATTATCTCCCCTAGAACCAGGTGATTTGGATGAATTCGCTGTTGCCGGAGTAACCAAGCCAGAAGATATCCGCGATCGCTTCTTGAATCATTTCTACTTTGGGACAGAATCAGATGATACCCGTGTAGCTCAAGCCTTTAACCGCAAAGCTAATCCTTATGGCGATCGCGTTAAAGCCTTCTTGGGTTCCGATTCTGGTCACTGGGATGTACCTGATATTACTGCGATCGCAGCCAATACCTATTCAATGGTAGAACGCAAGATTATCAGCGAAGAAGATTTGCAATATTTCCTGTCAATTCATCCCTTGGAGTTGTACACCAGCCTGAATCGTGATTTTTTCAAAGGCACGGCTGTCGAGAAAACCGCAGATGAATTTTTGGCTAGCAAGGTTTAAAAATCATTGTTCGTAGTAAGCACTTTAGTGCTGAAGAAAGCGCTGAAGCGCTTACTACATACCCAAATACCAATCTTTTGAATAATTAGGGTAAACATATCATGACGATCGCTTTAGACCGCCCACAAAAAACCAGGTCTGCTCAAATTCGGGAAAAACTTGGTTATCCGATCATTGATACCGATGTACATACCCAGGAATTTGAACCAGCAGTCTTAGATTATTTAGAACAAGTTGGTGGAACTGAACTTGTCGAACGTTTCAAAGAGAATTTACCAGGATCTTCTCGCTTTAAGTGGTACAAGCAAAGTTGGGAAGAACGTTTTGCTTATCGCACCAATCGCCCTAACTGGTGGGGTCGTCCCACAAAAAATACTTTGAATTTGGCTACCATTAGCTTACCCAAGTTGTTGCATGAGCGCTTGCAAGAAGCTGGTACAGACTTTGCCGTTGTGTACCCTAACTTGGCAACGATGGCCCCTAATATCGGCAACGAAGAAATGCGGCGGGCTGTTTGTCGGGCAGTTAACACCTACCATGCTGATATTTTCCGTCCTTATAGCGATCGCTTAACACCCATCGCCGCCATTCCCTTGCACACTCCCGAAGAAGGGATTGAAGAGTTGGAATATGCAGTGAATGTTCTCGGACTCAAAGCAATTCAAATCCCCGGTTACGTCCGTCGGCCAATTCCTGCCTTTGAAAAGTATGGCAAAGAAGTCGCTAATGAAGTAGTTTGGATTGATAACTTTGGCTTAGATAGTGAGTATGATTACGATCCATTCTGGGCTAAGTGCGTAGAATTAAAAGTTGTACCCACAACTCACGCTTCTAGCCAAGGTTGGACAACTCAGCGTTCTGTCACCAACGCCCAGTACAATCACATTAATCACTTTGCCTTTGCAGCAGAAGCATTATGCAAATCGCTGTTCTTTGGTGGAGTTACCCGCCGCTTCCCACAATTAAAGTTTGCCTTCTTAGAAGGTGGTTCAGCTTGGGGTGCTAGTCTATACGCTGATATTATTTGGCACTGGGAAACCCGCAACAAACAACATTTGTTGTCAAATAACAATCCTGCTATTATCGACAAAGAAGCACTAGTAGAACTGTACACCCGCTACGGTGGCGAACTGGTAGATGGACGCTTAGATAAAATTGGTGATGGTTTAGGATTCCACCATCAACTATTAGCTCCAGAAAATCCAGGCGAACTCGACGAATTTGAACTAGCAGGAATTGAGAAACCAGAAGATGTGCGCGATCGCTTCTTGAATCATTTCTACTTTGGTACAGAATCAGACGATACCCGTGTAAGCCAAGCTTTTAATCGTGCAGCTAATCCTTTTGGCGATCGCGTTAAAGCCTTCTTGGGTTCAGATTCTGGTCACTGGGATGTGCCAGATATCACCGCCGTTACAGCCAACGCCTACTCAATGGCAGAACGCGAAATCATTACCGAAGAAGACCTCCGCTACTTCCTCTCAATCCATCCCTTGGAGTTGTACACCAGCCTCAATCAAGACTTCTTCAAGGGTACAGGTGTTGAGAAAGCCGCCAACGAATATCTGGCTGCTAAGAAATAACTGTCATTAGTCATTAGTCATTTGCAAAGGACTAATGACAAAGGACAATTACAACGTTCCATGTTCCATTTCCTCTGTTCACTTGTAGCGTGGGCCTTGCCCACTCTACATTTCTCCTAAATAACGAACCGCAGAGACGCAGAGGACACGGAGAAATGAGAGTTTAAAAAAATAATCCCCAAACTGACGCAAAGCTCCTCTCTATTTCTCCTCCCTCTGCGTTCTCTGCGCCTCTGTGGTTCGTTTATTTGGATAATTTATTTCTTGGAAATCCCTTACCTAAATCCAAAATTGATATGACTCAACTAAAAACACTTCCAACCTACGACCCAAGTTTATTTGAGGGAGCAGCTGAGGGCTACGCTCAATATAGAACCAAATACCCACCGATTGTATTTGATAAACTAGCCGAAATATTTAATCTCAATGGTCAAGGACGACTCCTTGATTTGGGTACTGGCCCAGGATTAATTTCAATTCCCCTACGAACCCAATTTGAAGAAGTTGTTGCGATCGACCCCGATCCAGAAATGATTGCAGAAGCTAAACGGCAAGCAGCAGCAGTCGGAGCAAATAATATTACTTGGTTAGAACAAGGGGCAGAGTTAATCGACTCTAGTTTAGGGAAATTTAAGTTAGCCACTATTGGTAGAGCCTTCCATTGGATGGAACGCGAACTAGTGCTTGAACGCCTTTATGAATTGCTAACTGATGATGGTGGATTAGCACTGCTTCAGACTGGTGATAACCCTTGGGAAAGCAATCTACCTTGGAAACAAGCTGCTGTTGGAGTAGTAAAAAAATGGTTAGGTGAAGAACGGCGGACTGGACAAAGAGGACAAGGGACTCGTAAGCCAGTTGATCCTCCCCATGAAGTCGTAATTGGCAATTCAGCTTTTGCTCGTCAAGAAAACTATGAAGTGCCATTTGAAAAATCTTGGACTATCGATAGCTATCTCGGCTATTTATACACTACAGCCTTCTCTTTGAAAATTTTCTATGGTGATAATGCCCCAGCATTTGAAAAGGATCTCAGAGAAGCGCTACTAGCAGTTGAGCCATCTGGACATTTCACAGAAGAACTCAAGGCTACAATCCTAGTCGCTTGGAAGCACTAGCAAAAAAGATAGAGTTTCACTTAAAAATTTTAATCTTCCACTAGCACGACACTGGAGTGAGCCTTTCTCACTCCACTTCCTAAATTTTTGCCACCTCACTATTAAAGTTTCAGTTCCTCGAGTCGTTGCGGGGTGGGTAATACCCACTCTCTTCCCTAATTTCATCAGTAAAGTTTTTGAAGTTATAAAAACATTTACTGATTGGAGTTTTCAAAAAAACATTTTCGTTCTTGATATTGCAATTAATCATCATTGCTCTAACCACCTAGAGGGAATCAATAAAACAACCCATGCCAGCTTTAAAAGGAAAGTTTGAATTTAGAAAAAGCCCAAGAACAACACGTCGTTCTTTGCTATTTGCTTTGGGCTACTGCTTAATGCTATCGACAACCCTATCCAGTTGTAGTGAAGCCAAAAATAACGCTCAACAGTCAGCAGCTTCCCCTGAATCAGTAGTTTCATCTAGCGCTACAGAGAAGTCAACTGATAAGCAAGTAGTACGGATTGTACGTTCCAAACAACTTTCCGCTTTAGCAGTTTTAGAAAAGCAGGGTTCCTTAGAAAAGCGATTAGAGCCTCTGGGTTTTAAAGTACAGTGGGCTGAGTTTGCGGCTGGGCCACAACAGCTAGAAGCCTTGAATGCAAATGGATTGGATATTGCATCTACAGCCGAATCACCTCCTGTATTTTCACAAGCAGCAGGAGCGCCCCTTGTTTATCTAGCTACTACACGTCCTAGTGGTAAAGCTATTTCACTTTTAGTTCCTGTAAATTCTGCAATTAAAAGTGTTACTGATTTGAAGGGTAAAAAAGTAGCTTTTCAGAAAGCTTCTATTGGCCACTATCTATTAGTTAAAGCATTAGAAGATGCGGGATTAAAACTTAGCGATGTCCAATCAGTTTTTTTAGCACCGGCAGATGCAAATGCGGCATTCAGTCAAAATAAGGTGGATGCTTGGTATATTTGGGAGCCATTCGGTACCAGAAATGTACAAAATAAAATAGCTCGTGTTTTAACAGATGGTGATAAATTGCGGGATACTGGCAATTTTTACTCAACTTCGCGCCAATTTTATCAGGCTCATCCTGATGTAATCAAAGTGTTTTTAGAGGAGTTAGAAAAATCAGAAATCTGGACTAAGGATCATCCCAAAGAAGTAGCACAACTGCTTGCTCCTGTAACTCAGCTAGATCCACCGACTCTAGAAATAATGCACAATAAATATGATTATGGGCTGCTACCAATTACTGAGAAAACTATTACCAAGCAACAAGAAGTTGCAGAT
Organism: Nostoc sp. C110; assembly: GCF_043099725.1. GTDB lineage: Bacteria > Cyanobacteriota > Cyanobacteriia > Cyanobacteriales > Nostocaceae > Nostoc > Nostoc muscorum_A. The sequence continues at coordinate 584,934 of NZ_CP171148.1, forward strand.
AAGTGGTACAGCCTCGGACTTATCCCCAAAAAGGTGAATGTTAGAGATGGCTTTTTAACGCCTGAAGAATACGCCAAAATTACTCCTTCAGATGTATTAGCTAATAAGTAGTTATACCTAAAAAGAAATTAAAACACAGGAGAATATTATGCCTACCTCGACTTTGACAAAGGTTCAAATAAGTCCTATCGATGCTCCTTTGGGAGCGATAGTTACCGACCTTGATGCCAGTCAAGCGATCACACCTGAAGTTATATTACAACTTAAAGAAGCTTTGCGCGATCGCCATATCTTGATCTTCAAAGACCAAAAGCTCTCTGATGAACAGCTTTTGAACTTTGCTTTATACTTTGGCGCACTCTTTGTACCATCTGATGAAACTCCAGTATTAGCTTCTAAACCGGGAGAAACCCCGGTGGTGATTTCGATTTCTAATGTCGATGGCGGCTATACCGGTACTGGAGAACTAACTTTCCATTCTGACCACAAATGGACTCCCACCCCATCTAGTGGCTCACTTCTTTATGCTTTGGAAATACCAACTCATGGTGGAAATACTTATTGGTTAAATACTAATTTGGCCTATGAGGCGTTAGATGAAATCACCAAAGAACGGATTGCAGATTTACAGCTAATTACCTACAACCCATTCTTACAAGACCGGAATGCACCGCGTCCTTTATATCGTTTAGATAAGAATATTCCTTTAATAAGCCCTGTTTTTCCCCATCCTTTAGTTAGGACACATCCAGAGAGTGGTAAAAAGCATCTTTACTTAGATGCAGCGACAGAAGTTGAAATTGTCGGGTTAGAACCAGAAGAAGGTTCTAAATTGATTGAACAGTTGCGTCAGCATCTAAATCAACCAAAATTTTACTACCAACATAAATGGTCTGTAGGTGATATTGTCTACTGGGATAATCAAGCTACCTTGCATTACCGTCAAGCATTTGATCCAAATGAGCGACGGGTTTTGAAACGAGTTAGTCTTGCAGGTAGCCGTCCTTTTTAGGTTTTATTATCTAAACAGATATAACGCCTTGAAAGACTGAAATCTACTTTTAAAAATGGGGTGGTAGTCATCCACCCTTGTTCCTAAATAAGACAATAAAAAACACTGAGATTATCATAATAAATCTATATATTAATCCGCCTTTATTCTGAGACTTTCTAGTCTTAACAAGAATTGCAAATAATCCTTTTTGAATTGTGCAGATTTTTTATAAATCAAATACAAACTCTATTTAATCTTGGTTCTTAAAATAAATATTGCTCAAAGCACACTCACAAAAATAAATTTACAAAAAACCTTCTTGTCTCTGCTAGGTAGTGTTTATTAACACTTTATTCAAAGAGCAAATACGATAATATATAAATCAATACAGTTCAATCAAGCAATTTTTTCCTTCTCTTTCTTCTCTCTGTGTACTCTGCGCCTCTGCGGTTAATTAAAAAAATGACTTTGACAAAGAGCGCTAACCATAACTGAAGCGTATTGAGATATCAACTGTATTTAATAAGCGTCGTAAAAATGTTGAGCAATACTGTAATAAAAACTTCACCAATTATCAGAAGATTTGCATTGTTGGTAATGCCTGGCTTTTTGGCTTTATCTACCACATTAATTAGTTGTACATCGCCCAATGGAAATACAAATAGTGCAACCGAACCAAAAGCAGATCCAGCAGCAACAAAAACCATTGCTTTGAAAACAAAAGTTCTACGAATGGGTTATCAAAGCTCTGGTGACTTAGTTAGAGTGAGAGGAGTTTTAGAAAAACGTTTAGAACCCTTGGGTGTCAAAGTTGAATGGGCACAATTTGCCCAAGGGCCGCAATTAATGGAAGCGATGAATGTCGGCAAAATTGATGTCGGTTCAGTTGGAGAAACTCCTCCTATTTTTGCCCAAGCTGCTGGTGCAAGAATTGTCTATCTTGCTGGTAGACGAATTACTGCTACTTCCGGCAAAGGGAGTGCAATTGTAGTTCCTAAAGGTTCCCCCATTAAGAGTTTAGTGCAAATAAAAGGACAAAAAGTAGTCTTTCAAAAAGGTTCAGCTTCTCACTATTTCATTATCAAAGCTTTAGAAGAAGTTGGCTTAAAATATAGTGATATTCAAGTATTAAGTATGCCCAATGTCGAAGCCCGTGGTGCATTTATTCAGGGCACTATTCCTGTTTGGGTAACAGGCGATCCTCATTTAGCTTTGGTAGAAAAACTCCACGGTGCGCGGGTGTTGAGAGATGCGACAAATATCGGTACTCCAGGCGGATACTATGTAGGAACACGGGAGTTCGCTAAAGAAAATCCCGAATTACTTCGGATTATCTTGGAAGAGATTGATAAAAATGGTCAATGGGCAGAAACAAATCGTCAAGAAGTAGCCAAACTCATAGCACCTGTACTTAAAATTGATTTACCAATTCAAGAAATAATTTCTGGACGCGCTAATTATCGATTAAAAGGAATTACCCCAGAATTGATGAAAGCTCAACAAAATGTTGCCGATTTATTTTATAACGAAAAAATCTTGCCCAAAAAGATTGATGTTCAGGAAGCACTGCTGACATCCCAAGAATATGCAGCTATTACTCCACCAACATTGATCAGCGAAAAATAGAAACTAATCAGATATGATACCTAGAACACCAATTCAATAATTTTGGAAGGACTTCTCTTCCAACTATTCTCTTTGGTGTACACAGAGATGTGTGTACACCAGAGTATTTTAGGGAGCATCACACACCTGAAGTATAAAGCGACATCACATAGAGCCAGGTTTATTCAGCTATAGCGATCGCTTCTACTAATTTACCTTGCTCTAATAATTTGGCAAGATGCCTGTGAAATCAAGCTGAAAGTACTTGCTTGGCATTAATTTCTCACGAATGGGGTAGTAGTACCTCATCTATGATGGTACTGGTGTTACATTTACCATTATTAAAAATATTTCGTTAAAAGTGCCTCACCGGGTTCTCCCATCTGGTATAATAGCTGTTCAATTTGTTTCATAGCGAGTGGCGAAGGTCGTGTTCGTCCATTTTCCCATCGGTTTACAGTGTGGAATGAAACCCCTAACATCGTTGCCAGTTTTACCTGTGATAATTTGAGGCACTGCCGAGTCTCACGAACCAACAGTGCAATGCTTGGCTGTTTGATTGCAGTCATAGGCTAAATATATTTTATTTTCTTACAAGATATTGCAATATAGCAGATGCTATAACTCTGAATGCACCTATCTATGGTTATAAAGGTTGTAATTTGATCGTTATGTACTACATCAACTATCATGCAAGCTATTTAAGCTATTAATAGAGTTGTTCCAATCTAGGAAATAGAAAATATGAGAGTTTGGCTTGCTTGCTTTTTAGTGCTGTTTGCCTTGGCGGAATTATTTGACTGGTTGCAAGAATTTAATTTGCCACTACCTATCTATATTTTGGGTGGCGCTTTTTTAGCTGTTGCTTCTAACTATGATAAGATTGTTGGCTCCTATTTTGATGATCCAAGTATCGAAGCATCGCTCGAACAACCCCGATTAGATTCACTAACACCATCTACTAATCCTATTTCTTTCTCTATTGCCAGTGCTGTTGAAGATACTCCAACATCTCAAACAGATGATTAGTGCCATTGCGCGACTCCGATGGCGAGCAATGGGAGAGAATAAGAGCGAACTAGCGTCATAGCCTGTCGTAGACATCGCTTATTTCTATAGTTGATGCTGCGCGTCAGCTTGCTTTAAGAGTAGAAATACGCCAAGGTTTCTCACCAACAAGTAAATTGCTACATTAATAGAGAAGCTCAGGTTAATTAGCTTTTAACCTAGAGTCCGAAAATTAACTTTTGCGCCTGCAACATCTACCCAATTCAGGCTACTGCCGCAACGCTGTGATTAGTGGACTATTAAAAAAACTCCGTGTCCCTTTTATCAAAGTTCAGGATTCCCGTGAAACTTCCAACAACAAAAGCTGGTTGCAAATTATTTTAGTTACCAGTGTGGGAGTTACCTTGTTTATCTGGGGAATTCGGGAACTCAAATGGTTACAGCCTTGGGAGTTAAGAGTTTATGATGAAATGTTGCGATCGCGTCCAGCACAAGCACCCGATCGGCGGATTTTGCTAGTAAAAATCACTGATGACGATCTTAAACGAGAGAAATGGGCTTTATCAGATCGGACAATTAATCAGCTATTAAAAAAAATCGAGTCTTATCAACCGCGAATTGTTGGTTTATATCTTTTCCAACCAGAAAACAACAATTTGGCAATTAATTTTCAAAATCAAGATAACATTGTCAGCACTTGTTTTTTCAGCAGTTTGGGTAGAGATGAAATTCCGCCACCGCCTAATTTTCCTATAGATAATGTTGGGTTTAGCGATGTCGTTTCTGACAATGAAAACGACCAAATTCTCCGTCGTAGTTTGTTATTTGCTTACTCTACAGACAATAAATGTACAACATCATTTGCTTTTGGGGCACTAATAGGAATTAATTATCTAGAGAAGCAAGGTATTGAATACAAGTTTACTAATAAAGGAGAATTACAGGTAGGTAAAACCCTCTTTCCGCGTTTACAACCTAATTCCGGTAGCTATCAACATCTGGATACAGATGGCTATCAAATATTATTAAATTACCGCCACCCCAACAGTCTTGCCGATCAAGTAACCCTCACGCAAGTCCTCAGTGGTCAAGTTAACTCCAGTTTATTCAAAGACCGTCTTGTAATTATCGGTACTACTGCGGCTAATTTACCTCCAAGTGGATTTTATACACCCTACAGCACTTTGCCAGATCAACCAGCCAGAATGCCTGCTCTGTTTATTCATGCACAGATAGCAAGTCAACTCATCAGCACAGTGTTGGATGGGCGACCTCTAATTTGGTATTGGCCCGACTGGGCAGAATTTATTTGGATGTGGGGCTGGTCGCTTTTAGGTGGAATAATCGTATGGCGGTGGCAAAATCCGTTGCTGTTACTAGCGGTGGGAGGGACAACTCTACTTGGGTTAGTAGGAATCTGCATTGGTTTGTTTTTGCAAGCTGGATGGGTTCCTTTAATTCCCTCTGCTCTTACTTTGGTTGTTACTAGTATTTGTGCGATCGCTTATACTAGCTACCAAAATCAGCGACAAACTCAGGTGATTATTCTGCAAGTTGAAAAACAACAAGAAGCGATCGCACAATTAAATGTACTTTTAGAAGACAAAACCGCAATTCCCGATTCGTCTCTTAGTTTTCCTCTCCCAGTTGATTCACCAGAAATAAAATCAGGTAATTTGCTTTTGGGTGGACGCTACAAAATTTCTCAAGTTCTTGGTTCAGGTGGATTTGGTCGCACTTATTTAGCACAGGATACTCAACGACCGGGTAATCCTACTTGTGTAGTTAAAAAGTTAATGCCAGCCCGTCAAGATACACGATTTTTGCAAGTTGCTCGCAGATTGTTTCATAGTGAAGCTGAAATATTAGAATCTTTGGGTAAACATCATCAGATTCCTGAACTACTTGCTTATTTTGAAGATGACCAAGAATTTTATTTAATTCAACAATATATCGAAGGACATACTTTAAGTGAAGAATTACCACCTGTGCAGGATGTGCAGAGCGAATCATTTGTTATAGAGATGTTCAAACAAGTTTTAGAAGTTCTAGAATTTGTTCACCAGCATCGAGTGATTCATCGTGATATCAAACCAACTAATATTATTAGATGCGCTCAAGATAATCGGCTGGTATTGATTGATTTTGGTGCAGTCAAATTTATGCAACCGCCGACTAGCGACCAAACAGAATTAGCCACAGTAGCCATTGGGACGCGGGGTTATGCACCTCCAGAACAATTTGCAGGCCATCCCCGTCTATGTAGTGACATTTACGCTTTAGGAATGATTGGTATTCAAGCCATAACTGGAATACCACCGCAAGAACTCCACCCAGATCCAGAAACGGGGAATGTGATGTGGCGGCAAACAGTGCCAGTCAGCGAAGAACTGGCAGGTATTTTAGATAAAATGGTTTGCTATCATTTTAGCGATCGCTATCAATCAGCTGCCGCAGTGTTACAAGATTTAAAACGTATGTAGCTCTAGCAAGCATCCCAAGGTAGGAATTTTAACTCTCACTCGCCAATTTCCGTCGTAATTCCCGAATTGCAGCGCTAGTATTACGGTCGTAGGCAATTTTTAAACACTCTGTAACTACCTCTGACACATTGATGTTAGGGAAATAACGGCTACTGCTTTCAACTGTGTAGCGATCACCTTGCAATGTGTAAATTACAAGCTGGTTCTTCCTGAACAACCAAACTTCTGGTACTCGATAAGGCAGGTAGTCATTTACATCGGTATAGCTGGTGATGTCTATCTCTACCACCAAATCGGGAGATGGATCAACACCCCAATTGATGCGATCTTTACCTGCAATTGCCTGCCAGTTTTCAATATAAAAACAGTAGTCTGGTTCTATACCACTTTCCTGTGGTAGTTCCATTGTGATTGGGGTAAATGCCTCGTATTCTCGCCCCAGATGATCGAGCAAAACTTTTACTACATCTGCAATTACACTTACTTTACGCCCATGTTCTGGTAGTGGTGCCATCAAGAGAATTTCTCCATCTCGATACTTGATACGAGGCGAAGAGCGATCGCCTAGTTGTTTATTCAGTGCTTGATAATCTTGCCAACTTCCGGGTAGGCGTACTACTGCGCCTGGGGGCAAATGGATTGTATAGGGTGTGACAACAGCGAACATAGAGCTAATACCTCCACTTCAACTGTAATACTTTAGATAAACTGTAGCTATACTTCGAGGATAATAACTGTTAAGTGCTGCAACAAAAGCTTTATGGGAATTATAGGTGAGATTAAGCAGATTTCGACATCGACACTTGAATTATTTAGAGAAGATCCACTTCTTGTTGGGGCATTTTGTGATGCTCGATGGTTGCCAGAATCTAAAGAAGTGAGAGCGCGGTTTGGTAAATTCCCTAAAAGGCAGGGTTTAAGTAGGTTTATTCCTAGAAATCGCCAACAGTGGAAAAAGAATTATGATTGGCAAGCACTAGAACAACAGTTTCTCGCAGAATGGGAAAATCCCGAACTAGATTTACACAAATGTTGGTCGGAACTGACATTTCTATTAGCTGGTTATGTTCCAGGCTATTATGCTACATCTCAAGGTAAAATTCCAGAATTGATCGTAGATAAAGGATATAAAAAAGATTTTTTATCATTTACAGTGATAGAAAATTCTGCGTGGGATGGTATGCCTTTGGTTAATGCCTTCGGTGCTGGTACAGAAATCGGTGATAAAAATCAAACGGGTTATGGCCCTATCAGGTATCTATCGCCAGGTGATGAAGTTGGGCAAATTCTTAATGGGTTATTAGAACTTTCACAAGAGGGGTTCCAGAATCGTTTCATCCGAGAATCACAGAAATCAGAACCAATACCCTGGATTGATTGGTCTGAAGAAGAAATGTTGGATTCGATGACAGATTACTACAACGAAATTGTTGATTACTACCAGAGTGCTGTCAGGCAGCAGAACGCTCTCTTACTTTACCTAACATAACTTTTGTAATACTTTAGTAATCAATTGCTACGACTAAAAAATACAGCAGCGACAATAATTAAACCTAAAAGCACTAGAGGAACCCAGAGATTAGGGATATCTGACAAACTCATATTTAATTACGAATTACGTTAGCGCAGCGTTAGCGAGTATTCGAGCGTCATTACGAATTACGAATTATTTTAAACCAATGCCTCCTTTAGCGAATTCTTCAACCGTTTTCTGTGAAAATTCATGAGTTGCGATCGCTTGCAACATTGCCAATGGTAAAGTCAAATGATTCGCCCCAGCTTGCAATGAGGCTGCTGCTTCTTCGGGAGATTTGATACTAGCTGCCAAGATTTCAGTATCACTGCCTTTGAGGACGCTAGCCATATCTCGCACCAAGGCAATACCGTCACCTAACAACCGCGTAGCTCGATTTACATAAGCTATGGCAATTTTAGCTCCTGCTTCCCGTGCTACTGCTGCTTGTGCTGCACTGTAAATTGCTGTCACTGAACAGGTAATTTCTGGTGATAGACTCGCTACCACTTCAAAACCTAACGGTGTTGCGGGAATCTTCAAAATTGTTTGTGAACCAATAATCTCGAAAGCTTTTCTACCTTCAGCTAGCATCCCAGCTTTATCAGATGCCACAAGTTGATAGTATAACGGGCCAGAAGTCAAGGCAACCAAATTTTTGAGCGTGGTTTCTGGTGGAGTATCGCTTTGAGACAACAGCGTGGGATTTGTGGTAATGCCTTTCACCCATCCCCAAAGCTTAACAACTTCGGCTTCAGATGCGATCGCTGAGTCTAGATATAGTGCCATAATTTTCCTGAATCGATTGTTAAAATTAATTTACCAGATGTGCAACTTAGACTTTCTTACGTACCAAAATATTCTGCACTATTTCCTAGCCCTTGGCATACTATTGATTCAGACTGCCATCAGGAGGTAGTTCAGGAGTAGAATATTTTCCGAATCTATATCCCGAAGATATTCCTAGTTATATTCGACGTAATGAACTTTTCTTTGATGGCAAGAAGTGGAGATATAAAACACCTCACAAAAAAGTGTTTACACCTAATGGAGAGTATAATTTTGTAGTACAGAGAGGCCAGATATATATAGCAAGGCAAAAATTTAGTTTGGGAAGTCATATTGATATTGCAAGAGGTAACAACGTTGACTTTGCAGGTCAAATTCGCTTTGGTCATAATAAAAATAATAAAGGTCAAATTAAATATTGGAATAATGTTTCTGGTCACTACAAACCATCAGCTAATTCAGCAGGTAACGCTGGTTTGCCATTAAACCTTTTCATACCTTATGGATTTTGACAATAACTTATGAATGCTCGTGTTCAACAATTAATACAGATTAGTACTTATAGATCCTTAACTTCTCAGGAGGAAAAGGTAATTTTAGATTATCTGAAATCAATACCGGAAGTTGCAGTATATGAAATTATCAAGAGCATGGTTGAACAAAAAAGCCTGGTTACTATTGTAATTGCAAAGAAGGTCTTGCATAAAAAACATTATGTTACAAAAATGTTTAGCTATGGAGTTTTAGAATCCAATGCTCAATCTATTAAATTATGGTTAGATTTTGCAATTCCTAAACTGGGATTTAAGTCAGTAGTAAAATTAATTGAAGATTTAAATAATGATATTAATAGGTTGATCGAGAAAGCAGTCTACTGGCTTCCTCTGTTTATCTCTGAGAATGAAAATAGGTCTTGGAACTTACTGGAGAAATTAAGGGAAAAGGTAAAGTGTAGTCCAATCTGAACTTCGTTCTAAATTATGAATTCTTTAACCAGCTTTCAAGGGATAATTAATCCTTGTTATACATAACAGCCTACACGGAGAACTTAAGATGACATCTCCAGAAACGGTTATATGGCTACAAGAACGCACCAGTTTAGGAATTCTCTCTGATGAAGTGTTAAATGCGATCGCACAAGTAATTGAAGAACAAGTTGTACCAGCCGAAACTGACTTGGTTAGTGAAGGCAATTCTCCAGAAGCCCTTTATATTCTTGTAGAAGGTCAGCTCGAAAGCAATAGCACCAATCAAAGCAACCCAGCCTTAGCTTGTGGATTCCTTCCCGGAGCAGTGATTGAACTCAAAGAATTGCTGCTGGAAGAATTAACTCCATTCACAATTACTACAGTAACTGAATGTCATTTGTGGGTTGTACCTGCTGATAAATTTCGGGCGTTAGTCACCCAGTACCCCGAAATTGCTCAGGCTTTTTCGCGTCAATTGGCTCAAGAATTAGCTCAGGCAACATCTGCACTTGGCTATGAACAAGAACGTTCTGTAGCTTTGCGGCCATATTTAGTTACCAAAGCCCAACGAGGTATTGTCGGTACAAGTCGATATGCTGTGAGGTTGCGGGAGCAAATTCGAGAAGCGGCTGCTGACCGCAAATCAGTGGATATTTTCGGAGAACCAGGGCTAGAAAAAGACAATATAGCAGCTCTCATCCACTTTGGTTCTCCAAAACGGCGAGAACCAATCATTAAAGTAAATTGCGGTATTCTGCAAACGAGCGGCGCAGACTTATTTGGTCGCGCTGGCGGTAAATCAGGACTGTTGGAATGGTTGGGGGAAGGTACTCTAGTTCTCAACAACATCCAAGAATTGCCCGAAGAATTATTGCCTCCCGTGACGCAGTTACTCAAAACTGGCACATATACCCCCGTGGCTCGTTCTGGAGAACCAGCACCGGAACCTCGCCCCAGTAAAGCCAGAATTCTGATTGTTTCAGAAAAAACTCAGCCGACAATTGAACGCTGTATTGGCCACATTATTAAAGTACCACCGCTAAGGGTGCGAAAAGCTGATATTCAGGCGCAGGTCGAATATTATACTAGTCTCTACATTCGCTCTAGAGGCGTTCCGAAACCGCATATTACCCCAGAAGCTTTACGTCGCCTCCAGTCTTATGATTTTCCTGGGAACCTCAAGGAACTGAAAAATCTGGTTGAAAGAGCGATCGTGCAAGCTGAGGGTACTGATGAATTAACAGAAGAAATTTTCTGGCCAGCTGAAACGAAGAAAAAACGATTTCGAGTAAATCTGTTAAATGCCTATCCTAGTTTGCGGCGGTTTTTGCGTAGTCCTTGGTGGCCCGATCGCATTAACTATGGTTTTACTGCAACGGTTTTTGCAATCATCGTTGCGGTGTTATTTATTGGGCCACAAACCCGCGATCGCAATTTCGTATTAAATCTATTTTGGGCTTGGTGGTGGCCTTTCTTCTTATTTCTCTTTCCCTTTTTGGGACGCATCTGGTGTTCTGTTTGTCCCTTCATGATTTACGGCGAAATTACCCAAAAGTTATCTCTCTGGCTATGGCCTCGACAACTCAAACGCTGGCCGAGACAGCAAGCTGAGAAGTGGGGCGGATGGTTCATGTTTGGTTTATTCACCCTAATTTTCTTATGGGAAGAACTCTGGCATTTAGAAAATACTGCTTACCTCAGCGCTTGTTTGCTGCTGTTAATTACCGCCGGGGCGATGATTTTCTCTGCCATTTTTGAGCGGCGGTTTTGGTGTCGTTATCTTTGCCCCATTGGTGGGATGAATGGTTTATTTGCCAAACTCTCAATGACGGAACTCCGCGCCCAGCAAGGAATATGTTCTGCCAGTTGCACTACCTATCAGTGCTATAAAGGTGGGCCGCAAAAGGGTGAAGGAATGGAAACGAATGGATGTCCTTTATACTCCCACCCCGCGCAGTTAGAAGATAACCGAGATTGCGTATTGTGCATGACTTGCCTGAAAGCCTGTCCCCATCGTTCCGTTGAATTCAACTTGCGTCCCCCTGGAATTGAATTGTGGACAACTCATGTACCCCGCACTTATGAAGTAGCGTTATTGTTTTTGCTGTTGGGTGGGATATATCTGCATCGCTTGCCAGAATTGCAATCTTGGTTGGGTTTACAACTGGATTTAACTCAGTTTTGGCAGCACTTCGGATTATCGCTGCTAGTGTTAATTATCCCAGCGATCTTTACCTTTGGGGTTTATCGTTTGCTGAAATTGTTGAACTTTAACCGAAAGCCAAAATCATTTGTAGAACTTGCTTATGGCTATTTACCATTGGTGTTGGGCGGAAACTTGGCTCACTATTTGCGTTTGGGCTTAGGCGAAGGTGGACGGATTTTACCTGTTACCTTTGCTACTCTTGGTTTGGGCGGAGAACAATTGCCAATATTGGTTGCTCACCCGGCTGTGATTGCCTTTTTGCAAGGTGCAACGATAATTTTCTCAGTGTTGATGACTATGTTATTAACTCAAAAAATTGCCAAGCAACCAGTGAAATCCCTCCTTGGACAACATTTAGCAGCGATCGCTTTGGCAGCTAGTTTATGGGCAATTATCGTGTTCTAGCAATGTCTCCTTTGTATGCTATTCCACTCTCAATACTTTTCGGTTAAACCCAATAATCTCTCTTTTGGTCTGGGGAAAGGTTAAAGGGTAATGGGTAAAGGGAAATTCAAACCTTTTCCCTTTACCCTTTCCCCCAAAACCCGAAAAGTATTGATTCCACTCTGATCTTACTCCCCTTCCCTACAAGGGAAGGGGCTGGGGGTTAGGTCTGTATTATGACTAGAAAACGACTATATTTCACCAAGAAATCTCTACATCACTTAGACTAGGTGCAAAAAGTGAGTTAAAAACATTCTTCTTCCCTACGAACGTGATAGAAAATACTTATATGATTTATGATTTTTGATTCATAGTGTAAGGATTACAGATAATGCATGTTCTAAAAAGATCCATCAAACCAGCACCTTATATATCATTCCTCCACATCTACCAAACTACTTGGGGGACAGCTGGTGATATTTGTTTAATCCGTGAATCGATTGCTGAAGAAAGTACAGCGAAGTTTATCGGTCACAAAGTCCAACTAGTAGTTCCAAAAGGGTTGGAGCGCGATCGCATCGCCAACTGTCCAATAATTAAAGTTGCAGGTAATGTCGGCGACGGACATCCTAAAGAACACCCGTTGGAATGGGAAGCTTATGAAGGTGTAAGTGAAGAAATAGCTTTAGGGGCTCTCAAACCTTGGGGCTTCAAGTTAATTGAACTCTAATGTAGCGATTTGATTAGCTCAACTCGCTTTCGTTCTTCTGAAACTATTTTTTCCCTTAACGCTATCAGACATTGGCTCAAATGGAAAGATTCATCTAATAGACGTAGGAGTGAAATTAATTATGCGTTGCCCGAAATCCTTGTAGGCATAATTCATAAATTGTGCTTACGTCATTTTCACTCCTACGTCTAATGTACCAAACCAGGTTTCTAAATCCGCGATCGCCTGAAAATCCAACAATGCTTCACCGAGATTTTCTAATTGTTCTAAAGAGAGAGTTTCAATACGGTCAAGCACCTCTTGGGGTAATTCTCCCACCCGTCGAGTAAGCAGACGGAGAATCAGCAATTGCCCTTCTGCCTTTCGTCCTTCTTCGCGTCCTCGTTGTTCCCCTTCAGCGAGAATTTCTTGATAAATCACTGACTCGCGCATCATACCCTCCCGAAATAATTGTCGAATCAAATCTTGATTGTATTTTAACCCCGCTAAGATTTGGGTGTAAGCAGAAATTTCTGGTCGTTGTCTTGGTTCAAGTTGGCTAACTTTTCCCACAACTTGTTGCAACAAAGCTTCGGGTTGCGTGGTTGCGGCCAGTGGTGCTAATGGTAACAAAGCTGGATCGTTGAGGAATAGTTCGGGATTTTCTTCCCATAAGCGAATCACGCGATATTCGTGACGGGTAGTTTCCACACAGAAGACAGTTTCAATTACTGTTTCTGGTGAAGGGGGAAGCAATAATACGACAACTTGCGTTATTGGTAGACGATACAAACGATACAAGCGCACCCAATAATCTAGCATCCGCAAGGGTAGGGGTGGCGTAGATTCTAGTTTGGTTTGAAATTCCAGATGGAGAATGCGTCCTTGTAATTGTAAAAATGTGACATAATCAGCGCGAATTGGTTCAATGCTCAATTCGGTTTTGAGGACTTTGACGGAAGTTTGGGGTGTACCTAATACCCAACTGGCAAAGGTAGCAGGATGTTTTTCGGACAGGAGTTTGCAGAGGTTATCAAAGGACATTAACGATCGCTAACAAGTGAACGAGGTATTTGAACTCCATTAATGAGTTTTTGAACTGGATGAATCCACCTCTCAACTCCGTTAATGAGTCTTGGTTGAGGGTAAATTTTTGATTTAATAAAAATCTGACTTTTCACATCATCATATAGAAAAGCTAACGCTAAACCTAAACCCTGAGCAAGCTTTCTTACTAGGGAATGGAAGCGAGGTTTTTTAGGTAAGAGTGAAAAGTCAGATATGGCAATGAGTGGAAAAAGAGATCGTGTCTGTCCTACCGCCAAGTAGAATCAATGCTCAGTTCACTTGGAAGTAAGCTTAATAGATAGGCACAGGGATTAATAACGACCCCAGTTGCGATCGCGCTCATAGCGAAAGTTATTATCACGAATGTTACGAAGGTTATTGTCGCGGTCATATCGGCGATCGTTATCGCGGTTAAAGCGGCGATCATTATCGCGATTAAAGCGGCGATCGTTATCACGGTTAAAACGGCGATCGTTATCGCGGTCAAAGCGGCGATCATTATCGCGGTCATATCGGCGATCGTTATCGCGGTCATATCGGCGGTTATAGCGGCGATCGTTGTTGCGGTCATAACGGCGATCGTTGTCACGAATGTTGCGAAGGTCGTTCTGGCGGTCATAATCACCATTTCTGTAGTGACGACTATGACGTTCGTAGTTACCATCATTGTTGTCTCGATAGCCGTAGCTATCAGACTCAGTAACATAAGACGCTGGTGTATTAGCCTCAGCTTTTGGAGAAATAGCCAAAGCTGATGCAGATGCTATCAAGCCAGCCAGCAAAATAGAGGTAAAGCGGTTCATAATGTTAGTCAAAAATTATTGACATTAATTTATGCAAGTCTAGTCTGTTTAGGAAGAGCAGATTCCACAAGTCTTTAAATCTATGCTATCAGTCTTGAATAAATCAGAAAGTTTTCTTGGGTGCGGTGATTGAGAAAACTTTTGTTGTCTGTAATACTTTTTGAACTTCCAAATCCCATGAAAAGTTAAAATTAAAATGAGTATTTGAACTGGATGAATCCACCTTTTATCTCCGTCAACGAGTATTTGAACCGGATGAATCCACCTCTGAACTCCGTTAACTTAGGGTTTCAGCCTACAAGTAGAACGCGATCGCACCCTACCAAAACCTACCAGCTAGCTAATGCTCCAATCCACAAAAAAAACGCACACCAATTATAATTAGTGTGCGTCTGCGGTTAAATTTTATTTAGAAATTCTCGAACTTAGCGATCGCATCCTTCATCTTATCCACCACCTCATCAACAGCGATAACTCCCAATTCCCCAGAGGCGCGGGTACGGATACTCAAGGTGTTGGTTTCCACTTCCTTCGCTCCAACCACAGCCATCACGGGTATTTTTTCTTTCTCTGCATTGCGAATTTGTTTACCCAAGCGATCGCCACTGGTATCAACTTCTGCACGGATGCCCAAGGCTCTCATCTTCGCCACCACATCTTTAGCAAAGTCTAGCTGTGTATCACCCACGGGTAGTAATCTAGCTTGCACTGGCGCTAACCACAAAGGAAAATCGCCCGCATATTCTTCAATTAAGATCCCAATCAACCTTTCAAGTGAACCAAAAGGCGCACGGTGAATCATCACTGGACGTTTGCGAACCCCATCTTCAGCGACGTATTCTAACTCAAAGCGTTCTGGCAAATTGTAATCTACCTGCACAGTTCCTAATTGCCACTCCCGATCTAGGGCATCACTAAAGATAAAGTCAAGTTTGGGGCCATAAAATGCGGCTTCTCCAATACCTTCAAAGTGTTCCATCCCCAAGGTTTCAACTGCCCGGCGAATTGCACCTTCGGCTTTGTCCCAAACTTCATCAGAACCAATATACTTATCGCTAGCAGGATCGCGGAAACTGAGTCTAGCTTTAAAGTTCTTCAGTTGCAGCTTATTGAACACCGACAAAATCAAATCCACCACGCTGAGGAATTCGCTATCTAGCTGTTCTGGAGTAACGAACAGGTGAGAATCATCTACAGTAAAACCGCGCACCCGTGTTAAACCGCCCAGTTCTCCTGATTGTTCGTAGCGGTAAACAGTACCAAATTCCGCCAGGCGCATCGGTAGTTCCCGATAAGAGCGTAACTCACTCTTATATATTTGGATATGGAAGGGGCAGTTCATTGGCTTCATAACGAAGCCCTGTTCCTGTGCAGCAGCTTCTTGATCATCTGCCATTAAGGGGAACATATCTTCTTTATATTTCTGCCAATGTCCAGAGGTTTTAAATAAATCTACTCTGGCAATGTGAGGTGTTACTACAGATAAGTAACCCCGTTTTAATTGTTCTTGCTTGAGGAAGTCTTCTAAGGTACTCCGCAACAAAGTACCCTTTGGTGTCCACAAAGGTAAACCCGGCCCTACTAAATCAGAGAATATAAATAATCCCAGTTCTTTGCCAAGTTTCCGATGATCTCGGCGTAGTGCTTCTTCTTTACGCCGCTTATATTCAGCCAGTTGTTCTGGACTTTCCCAAGCGGTGGCGTAGATGCGCTGTAATTGGGCTTTAGTTTCATCCCCACGCCAATAAGCGCCCGCAACACTTTCTAATTCAATTGCTTTCGGGTTTAATTCACTGATATTTTCCAGATGAGGCCCCGCGCACAAATCCCACCATTCATTCCCCAGGTGGTAAATGGTGATTGGTTCCTGTTTGATATCTCCCAGAATTTCTAGCTTATAAGGTTCGTTAATTTCCTGAATCCGGCGTGCGGCTTCTTCGCGGCTGACTTCTTCCCGAATTACTGGCAATTTGCGATTGATAATCTTCGCCATCTCTTTTTTGATGGCTTTGAGATCATTTTCGCTAAATGGTTCTGGACTATCGAAGTCATAGTAAAAACCGTTTTCTATCCAAGGGCCGATTGTAACTTGCGCCTTGGGAAACAGCTTTTGTACCGCCATTGCCATTACATGGGAAGCAGTGTGACGAATCTTTTTTAAGTTCTCCGATTCGCTGGTACGTGGTAAATAGATTTTTTCAACTTGTTCTGACTGTTGTGATTGATTTGATGAATTTGGCGACATTGGCTGCTGAACCGTTGGCGAAGTGATTACAAAAGGTGATTTATCTGAATCTGTAGGCTTACTCAACTATAGCGACTTTGGTTTTTGCCAGTTCAGCTTTATCTTCCAACTACCGAATTAATTTTCGTCAGGGATAAAGTTGAAGAAGAATTCAGAATTCTGAATTCTGAATCAAGACGCTCGCGGACTCGCTAACGCTACGCTATCAGTGGGGGATTCAGACTCGCCACTGATGAAGACCACTAAATCTTCGATTTAGTCGGGGTCTTAAACCCCTTGATTCAGACGCTCGCAGACTCGCTCTAAGCGAAGCCATGCCGTTGGCGCAGCCTCTCGTAGAGAAGGCTTTACGCTGCGCTATCCGCCAGTCACACAAAATTCATTCTGTTAGCGGAAGCGGGGCGTTTAGCCCATTCTGGCTCCTGACTCCTGAATTCTGTTTCGATAAATTTTTGATCGGGTAGCTGAGTATTAAATTCAGGATTCCAGGCGTAGGCGTAGCCCGTCGTAGACATCGCTAAATTATCTTATGAATTGCAACTCGGTGTCAGCTACTCCCCCATTCGAATATATACGGTCTCTCCAAAGGAACTGTACAGACCTATTAGCAAGACTATATAATAAAATCTGTAGTATTTGTTACATTTTTTTACATTTACCGAAATTATTAGATTATAATAAATAAAAAGAATATTAAGAAACGTAAATAACGTTAATATTAGTAAGAAAGTTGGAAAAATCCTTCTTATTTATGTCAGACTCAAATTTACCAGGGACTGAGTTGCTGAAAACGGTTTTAGAACCACTGCTAGAAGATTTTCAGCATTGGTTTACG
Organism: Nostoc sp. C110; assembly: GCF_043099725.1. GTDB lineage: Bacteria > Cyanobacteriota > Cyanobacteriia > Cyanobacteriales > Nostocaceae > Nostoc > Nostoc muscorum_A. The sequence goes on from NZ_CP171148.1 coordinate 602,544, forward strand.
CGATCGCGCCATTTACTCGAAACTGAGCAGCTATCATTTATGAGTGACCAAGAACAATCTGATTTGCTCTTACGTGTTAAACAAGCGCAAGAAGAACTAAGTACAGCTAAAATGCTATTTGCTGCTACCGATAAACAAGTCGGGATTGATATGGCAACGTTAATGCCTTGGCATCAATTAGTAACAGAATGCTGGAATGTTGCAATGCGCTTTCGTCAAGAGCGTGAAGTCTAAATAGATGGGAGCATCTGTTAAATTTCCGCAGACTATTTAGCTAATGTCTAACGACAAGATGCTAAACCAGTCATCAAAGAGATAGTAGAAAAAGCTTAACAATTTCTTAACATTATTTGGATTAACAAGATAATGTATCCTATGCTACCGTAAGTGAAATAACGGTTGACAAATAGCTTCATATAAATGTAATAGCACCAAAGTGCGTCAAATAGTCATCTTAACTGTGAGTCACAGTGTCGGCGAAACAAAGCGTTACAAAATAAAGTTTTAAAAATTGTTGTTCTGGAGGAAAATCTAATGTTACACCTGCTTTACATTCTTGCTTTTACAATCCTTGCATTTATGGCTGTTGGCAACTTAATTCGTAACCTGATCATGTTCAGTTTTGATCGCGAGCGAACTTACCCAACGAATTCCTCACCAATGAATAATCAAGGTAAATACGGTTATTATTCATCAAAAAAACAGTTTGTACCCCATCCAGAGTTATTAGATAGTGCAGGTAACTTAATTAAAGAACCGCTTTTGGTAATGCGTTCGATTAACGTTGAAGATGCGCGTCAACATCTAGATGCACTTTACGAAGCATCCCCAGGACGTAAGAGTGAAAATTCAGAAGAAGTATAAAATTTAGGGCTTAGGAGTTTGGGTGTAAATTATGATTGTTTTACATCCTTAACCCTTCTTTGAATAGAAATTTATTACCATCCTTGAATGTGAAGCGCGATCGCATCAATCGCTTGCTAAGTTAACATTTTTTTGTCCACTTGGCAGATTTTTAACAATTTTTCGTTTACAATTCTGACTCCTGAATTCTGTCTCGATAAAAAAAGGAGCCTGACTCAGACTCCCTTAATGTAAAAATTGCTAATAGAATTGTGACTACTTGATAGTCACCTTACCGCCAGCTTCTTCGATGCGCTTCTTAGCATCTTCAGCAGCATCCTTAGCAATGCCTTCCTTAACTGCCTTGGGAGCAGCTTCTACTAAGTCTTTTGCTTCTTTCAGACCCAAACCGGTCAATTCCCGGACAATCTTCAGCACAGCAATCTTCTTATCAGCTGGGACTGAATCGAGAATCACTTCAAACTCGGTTTGCTCAACAGCTTCTTCAGCCGGAGCCGCACCACCAGGGCCAGCCATCATCATCATACCGCCAACAGGTGCAGCAGCACTTACGCCAAAAGCTTCTTCAATTTGCTTGACTAGCTCAGAAGCTTCCAGCAAAGAAAGGGTTTTTAGTTGTTCTAAAATTTGATCGGTTGCAGCAGACATTGATATAACTCCTGTAATTTTGATTATTTATTTGTCAGGGGTCATTAGTCTTTAACTATAGACTTTTGACTCTTGACTGATGAACCACAAAGTTTATTCAGCAGCAGGTTCAGTACTGCTATTATCTTCAGTAGCGGTTTGGGCGCTGCTATCTTGTACAGCAGCAGTTTCGGTGCTACCACCACTTTGTTCTTGGTCGGCCACAGCCTTCAAAGCACGAGCCAGTGAACCAGGAACTTCGTTGATACCCACAGCAATCTTGGTAGCCAAGGCGTTGATAGCCCCAGCAATTTGCGCGATGAGTTGTTCCTTAGATGGCAAGTCTCCCAGTACCTTGACATCAGGTTCTTTGAGTAGGCGACCTTCCAGGACACCACCACGAAGTTCTGTTTTCTTGGTAACTTTTTGGAATTCTTGGTATGCCTTAATTGCCGATGAAAAATCATCTTTTACTAGCAAAAAGGCGGAAGAACCATTGAGCAATTCCGATAAAGGCTGCCATTTCTCATCACCTTCAATGGCAATGCCCATCAGGGTATTCTTCGTCACCTTACAAACAGTGCCACTAGGACGTAGCCGCCGCCGTAAGTCTGTGATTTCCGAAACTGTTAGCCCCTGATAGTCAATTACCAGTGCCAGAGTTGACTCACTCAAAGTTTCTTTGAGGTCAGCTACTATTTCTTTTTTATTTTCTAGTGTTCTACCCATTCCAATCTCACCTCCTTAAAATAATCGGGGAAGTGCCCTACTTGTATGTTTCTTTTAAACCTGAAAACCCAAACAACAAACCCCGGCTAGTATTAGCCGGGGTTGAGTATTAAGACTCGTGATGCCATAGTTATCACGCCTTTAGGGGTGGTAATTTTGACAATTAGAGTTTTAACCTCGGCAGGGTATTTAAGCTATTAGCACCTGCTGTCTCCGGCTTTGCCTATTCGATTTTATGATTAGTCATTTGTCCTTTGTTTTTGTCTTTACAAATGACTAATGACTAAAAATTAACCTACTTCGCTCAGTTTTAAATCTCGTAGGGCGGTGACATCAATTTTAATTGATGGCCCCATTGTGGCTGACACATAAAATGTGCGCCAATAACGACCTTTAGCTCCTGAAGGACGGTTACGGTCAATCGTCTCCTGCAATGCCTTCAGGTTGACTAACAAATCTTCAGGCGAGAAGGTTGTCTTACCAAACATAACATGAACGATACCAGTTCTGTCAGCTCGGAATTCTAATTTACCAGCTTTGAATTCTGCGATCGCACTTGCTATATCAAATGTTACGGTTCCACCTTTGGGCGATGGCATCAAACCACGGGGGCCTAGCAACTTACCTAACTTTGCCACCTGTGGCATCACATCTGGTGTGGCAATCAGCTTGTCAAAATCCATTCTACCTTTCTGGATTTCGTCAATTAGTTCTTCTGACCCAACTATATCAGCCCCAGCGTTGCTGGCTTCGTTTACCTTTTCGCCTCTGGCTATCACTGCCACCCGAACAATTTGTCCTGTACCTTTAGGCAGTGCTACCGTTGTCCGCAACTGTTGGTCTGTATATTTGGGGTCAATTCCTAACCGGATATGCGCTTCGGCTGCTTCAACAAATTTAGCTGTTGCTGTGTCTTTGAGAAGGGCTAAAGCTTCTAAAGGATGATAATCCTTATCTTCTACTTTTGCTTGCAGCGTCTGCAAACGACGCGATATTTTTGCCATTTTTTTCTCCTGGGGTAATTCCGAAGCCTCGCCTCTCCCCCGATAATTTTTTATGAGTCCTTTGTCATCTGTCCTTTGTTCTTTGTCATTTCATATTTTTTTACTAATGACCAATGACCAATGACTAATCTTTGACCGTTATACCCATATTCTTAGCCGTTCCTGCCACAATCTTCATTGCCGCGTCGATGTCGTTGGCATTGAGGTCGGGGAGTTTTGTTTGGGCTATTTCTTGCAATTGGGCTTTAGTAATTGAGCCAACCTTCTTTTTGTTGGGTTCATTTGAGCCTTTTTCAACTTTCGCCGCTTTCCGAATCAGCACTGATGCTGGTGGCGTTTTGAGTACAAATGTAAAACTCCGGTCTTCAAAAACCGAAATTTCTACAGGTATCACCATTCCAGCTTGGTCTGCTGTTTTGGCGTTGTACTCCTTGCAGAACATCATGATGTTAACACCATGTTGACCCAAGGCGGGCCCAACTGGTGGTGCTGGGTTGGCTTTTCCAGCATTCAGGGCCAGTTTAATGACCGCCACTACTTTCTTCGCCATTTGTATTTAACTCTGTTTCTCTACCTGATTAAATTCCAATTCTACTGGTGTATCCCTGCCGAAAATTGAGAGCAAGGCTTTAAGTTTACTCCGTTCTGGAGATACTTCAATTACCTCGCCTTCAAAGTCTTTAAATGGACCAGAAAGCACCATTATCTTATCACCAGTAGCCATGTCAATTTTGACAACAGCTTCTTGTTCGCTGGTTTGTTTGAATATACGTTCAACTTCCGAAGAACTCAGTGGTATGGGGTGGACATGACCGCGACCCTTGCTGCTACCACGTTTTTGTTCTGAACCGACAAAGTTAATTACATGAGAGGTGTTTCGTACCACCTGCCAGGTATCATCATCCATCATCATCCGCACCAGCACATAGCCAGGAAAAACTTTTTCTTCTGTATGCTGACGACTGCCATCTTTGCGGATTTTCACCGCTGGCGTTTGCGGAATTTCTACCTGGATAATTTTGTCAGCTACATCAAAAGTTTGAATGCGTTGCTCCAAGTTAGTCTTTACACGCTTTTCACAGCCTGAAGCTACTTGTACAGCATACCAGCGTGCTTCTTTTGACGCTGCTTCTGCTGTTTCTCCTGTTTCCTCCGACTGCAACGTGGAGTTGCGAGGTTCGTCTGTTGCAAAAGTCATCAGAACACCTGTTTTGCTGCCCAACCAAACAATCCATCGACCAAGTATATCAAAGATGCGGAGAGTGCCACCATTAACAACACAGCAGCGGATTCGCTCACTATTTGCTTCCGACTGGGCCAAACTACTTTGTCAAGTTCTTCTTTGGTTCCCTGTATGAAGTTGCCTAAGCTAAAACCATTTGTGTTTTCTGGTAATTCTGCTTCACTTTTTTTGGCCACGACCCTTTATCCCCCCGTTTCTTACTCAATTTTGGATTTTGGATTTTGGATTTTGGATTTTAGATTTACCATGCGCTTTAAGGCAAAGGTACTTAATTTCAGATTCTGGGTTGTGCATTTATTTTGATTTTTTGTCAATCCCTTCGGGTTCAGCAGTCACTCATGGGGGAAAACCCCTTAGCGAAGCGTTTCGTAGAGAAGACCGGGCTGCTTCACCAAAATCTAAAATTTAAAATCTAAAATTTGTTCTTCCAGTTTTGCAGTTTCGACTCTATTTTACTTAATTGAAAGCAAAACAACTGCAAATACAATAAGTTTACCCGAAATTATTATCACTAACTGCTAATGTAGCAGCTGCGTAATTATTTCGGGCTTTATTTTTTGCTCTTGAGCGCGCCCTGGAGGACTTGAACCCCCGACATCAGGTTTTGGAGACCTGCGTTCTACCAACTGAACTAAGAGCGCACAAGCTGTTTTGTATTCACTTATTGCGCTGAACTAAATTTTAGTTTAACGCAACATGCGATTTCTATCATACTTCAATTTGGTTGAGAAAACAAGTTAGCGGCAGATGCCGCTTGAGATTTCTCCCACAATGAAAGAAGCACGAATCACAAAGGGCGGTCAAACCGTTGCTTAATCCGGGTTGCCTTACCTACGCGATCGCGGAGATAATACAGTTTAGCACGGCGGACTTTACCACGACGTAATACCTTGATGCTATCAATCCGGGGAGAATGCAACAGAAATACGCGCTCAACGCCTACACCTTGAAAAACCTTACGGACTGTAATAGTTTCGTTGATGCCACCATTGCGTTTGGCAATCACTACTCCTTCGTAGGGTTGTACCCGGTATTTTTCGCCTTCTTTAATTTTCACTCCTACTTTTACGGTGTCGCCCACAAAAATGTCGGGCAAATTTGATTTTAGCTGTTCCGCTTCAATGGAGCGGATAATCTCTTGAGCGCTCATAGTCTTTCTGTCTGCTTAAAAAAAAACCCACGATCATCAATCATAAATCGATAATCCTATTTCAGTCTACTTCTACTTATTGGAGATTGATAATTTTACTGAGACAAGACTCGGTAGATCGAAGCTATATTGCAAAATGCTGTACCACAGGTGTAAATTTATGAAATTTAGCGTCGTCATCAGTACCTATAATCGCTTGAACTTGCTGCAAAGAGCAATTGAGTCGGCTCGGAACCAAACCATTGAGTGTGAGGTGGTTGTTGCCGATGACTGTTCTTCTGATGATACCCAAACATATCTCAAAAGCTTAGGGGACAAGGTTGTCTATCATCGGAATGAAGTGAACCTTGGTCATGCCGCAACGGTAAATGCTGGAGTTGCCAAAGCTAGCGGCGACTGGATTAAGTTTTTAGATGATGACGATTATTTAGCTCCCAACTGCATAGAAGAGATGGCTAAGGCGATCGCACTTCATCCCGATGCTGTAATCTGTTCTTGTGTCGCGGCTCAGGTAGATGGTAATGAAGTTGAACTCAGTCGCACCCCGCAAGTTGGCCCTGGTTTAGCTTTTTATGTCCCCCAAGCCGATATTCATTACGGTATGCTCTTAGAGCTTGTACCCTTTGGCACACCTGTACAAGTGGCTTGCCGACGTGATGCTTTTGTGCAAACTGGTGGTTGGGATTCCACACTTGATGCTAACTGTGATGACATCGATTCGTGGATTAGGATTGCTCAGTTTGGTGATGCTATTTTCTTTAACCAGTGTCTTGCGTACCGAACTATTTGGCCCGGTGCATATAATCAAAAGTTTTCTTTGTCTCGGCGGTTGGCAACAAATATTTTGATGAAAGAAAAAATTTATGCCTTGGTAAATGAGCAACATCGCTCAAAGATTCCCGGCTTTCAAGATATAAAAAATTACCTGAAACTCCATTGGATTTTAGTATCACTGAAGCAAAAAAACCTCAAGAGCTTTTTTTCAATGATAGATCCATCTATATTTTCTCCTAAGTCTTGGAAGTTTTTGCTCACTGCTGCCTCATCACGTCGCTCTCAGGGAAACAATTCTGAAGTTCGTAAACTTGTATTGATTGATTCATAAGGGACTATTATTTGTAAATTTGTAGGGGTACAAAGCCTTGCGCCCCAATACTTTTCAGTTAAGGGGGGAGGAACGCGAAAAAGTGAGATCATCGTGAAAAGAGCAGGGGGAGTGAAGAGAAAATTTTAGTATTTTTTTTACGAGCCTTATAGCCCAATACGCTTGGGTTAAGAGCTACTGGCAAAAATTTTGGGTTTTCGAGACGCGATAAATCGCCGTTTCTACAAGTGTTTTGGTCTTATCTAAACTGTATTGCCTCATAGCCCTAAAAGACCATTTATAAAGTAAATCTTTAGACGGCTGAACAGCGTAACATAATACGAGTCATAACGGCATAAACGGCATATATGGCAGCTTCGCTCATTTGCGGAAAACGTTCGTAATCCTTATCTGCACCGAGAACACTAAATACACCGAGATAACAATCCCAATCTCGACGAGAGAGTAGCTTTTGCAATACTACGTTAAACCTGATTATCTGCATATCTGCCCAAATAGGCTTCTAGGGATTAGAGCTTCATGTAAAGTTAAAGATGAATATTTTTAAGTATTAGGAGTATTGAGTTTGGATAAATTGTAGTTTAAATGTACTAAAAAAGACTAATGCTATAAAGTTAGTAGAAAACTAGAAAAAGTAGGCTAAAAGTACTATTGTTACGTCATTCTCAACACTTGAGCAAAAATATCAACGTATCCAAAAGGAGTTAATGGCCGGGGCGATCGCTCTTGGCGGTGTTTTCCTCATTGGCACTTTGTGGTACTCATTAGTTGAGGGCTGGTCATGGGAAGATGCAGCGTACATGACAGTCATCACTTTAGCTACTGTGGGATACGGAGAGACACACCCACTGGGTAGCCGAGGAAGATTGTTTACGATTGCCCTGATTTTGTTGGGTGTAGTCAATATCGGTTACATTGTCAACAGATTTACAGAAGCGATCATTCAAGGCTACTTTCAACAAGGAATTCGGCTACAACAACAGAGGCGGTTAATGGAATCCCTAACAGAACATTACATCATCTGTGGATTTAGTCGGACTGGTCGTCAAATTTCTAAAGAATTTCGGGCAGAAGGTGTATCTTTTGTAGTGATTGATTCAGATATGGAATCTGTGCAAAGGGCGCAGACAGAAGGTTACACGGCATATCAAGGTGATGCTACATTAGATGACACACTTTTAAAAGTTGGTATTGAACGGGCGATTTGTATTGTTGCAGCCCTGCCTTCCGATGCTGAAAATTTATACATTGTTTTATCAGCCAAAACACTGAATTTAGGAATTCGGGTGATTGCCCGCGCAAGTACAGAAGAAGCTTTGCAGAAGTTACGACGCGGTGGTGCAGATGAGGTTATATCCCCCTATATTACTGGTGGGAAGCGCATGGCTGCTGCGGCACTCAGACCCCAGGTTTTGGACTTTGTAGACGGGATTTTGACAGGTGCAGACCGTCAGTTGTATATGGAAGAATTTTTACTCGACCCGGCTTTTTGTCCCTTTGTCGGTCAAAGTTTGCAGAAAGCGAGATTGCGATCGCAATCTGGGGCATTAGTTCTGGCAATTCGCCGCGTTGATGGGACTCTTATCGGTGGTCCCACTGGCGATACAGTCTTAATGTCAGGCGATCGGCTAATTGGTATGGGTACAGCTGAACAGTTGCGTAGCCTTAATCAAATTCTCGGCCCGATTAATTCCAAGGAACTGCGGCGACCGAAAAATAGTTGATTTTATTTTTCCTTAATTACTTCTTATACTAAAGCCTTTGCATACTTTGATTATCAAGCAATCTAAAGTTTGATGGCAACGATACGAATTCTCCGATAGTCGGCTGTCCAATTACCTTCTTGATACAGTGTCGGCAAAAGATGCTCTTCCACCGTGCGAATTATTTGTATTTTTTGGTCAGCAGACAGTCCTGCTAGAAAAGCATCGGCAAACATTTCAAGCCAGTTCGCCATCCCCGCTTCGCCTTCTGTTAGGGGAGTAGGACGAGCAAACAAAGTGGCATAAGTAACATCAAAGCCTTGTTGTTCTAGTAGGGTAGCGTACTCACCAATACTAGGGAAATACCAAGGATTCAGTGCTTGTGGAGAGATAGCGATCGCCTCTAAAGCACTGTACAAAGCTGTGACGATCGCTTGAACATTTCCCTTACCACCAAATTCTGCAACAAAACGCCCCCCAGGTTTTAACGCTTGATGTATGGAAGCGATCGCCGCATCTGCTTCTTTAATCCAATGTAAAACAGCGTTGGAAAATACAGCATCCAATGGTTTCAATACTTGAAAATCTCTGGCATCAGCAACATCAAAGCGTAGATGGGGATAATTTTGTCTTGCTGTCTCAATCATCGAAGATGCGCGATCGATTCCAGTCACTTCAGCCCCGGCTTGAGCAATTTTTTCTGTTAGTTGCCCAGTCCCACAGCCAAGATCCAAAATGGATTCTCCGGGCTTGGGATTGAGTACTTTCAGCAAGTTCTCGCCATATTGCCAGACAAAGGCGTGTTTATCCTCATACAGGTCTGTGTTCCAATTATTGTCAAGTAATGGAAGATTATTCATAAACTATGAAATTACATTGCAGAGTATTGGTTTGCTAGTCGTCAACCAAGTTCGGTAGGTTGATGACTGCATAATCATCACAATAAAAAATATTATTAATTATGTCCAATATATATTTTGACCTTAACTAATATTTAAAAGATATAAGTTCAGGTAACAGATGGAATTACGACACCTGCGCTACTTTGTCACCTTGGCAGAAGAACTGCACTTTGGAAGGGCAGCAGAAAGATTGCACATTGCCCAACCTCCCTTAAGTCAACAAATTCGCCAGCTAGAGAAGGAATTGGGCTTTGAACTGTTTCATCGCACAAAACGAAGCGTGAATTTAACAGAAGCGGGGGTAGTTTTTCTGGATGAAGTTCAACAAATTCTCAGGCAATTGCAGCAGGCAATCCAAGTCGGGCAACAAATTAGTCGCGGTGAACTCGGAGAATTAGCGATCGGCTTTGTCAGTTCTGCTGCGTATAATATTTTGCCAACTATTTTGCGAAACTTTCGGAATTGTGCCCCCGGTGTGAGTCTAGAGTTGCATGAACTGACTACAGATCAACAGTTAGAGTGGTTACGCACAGGTCGGATAGATGTAGGGTTTGTTCGTCCACCTGTGGAGGAAAATACATTTAGCTGGGAAATAATTTTTCAAGAGTCGCTGATAGTAGCATTACCTGAAGCACATTTGCTAGCAAATCAATCTTATGTGTGTTTGCGATCGCTTGCTAATGAACCCTTTATTTTATTTCCGAGAATATTAGCGCCTGGACTCTACGACTTAATTATTAGTCTCTGTCAGCAAGCAGGCTTTAGTCCCTCTGTAAGTCAACAAGCCATTCAGATGCAAACAATTGTTAGCTTAGTGGCAGCCGAAATAGGTATTGCAATTGTGCCGGCATCTTTACAAAATTTGCAACGAACTGGGGTAGTTTATAAAAATATCGAGCCAGTCAGTCCAAAAGTTGCCATTGCAATGATTTGGCGCAGTAGCGAGACATCCCCAACAATACAGAGATTTCTGGAGATTGTAAAACACATAATTTAATTTATTCCTGGCGATTTATTTACCAATCAGTATCCATTGCAAAAATCTGCAAATGGCTGTTAAATCCTCTGATTGCGGCTGTTCTCCCTCAGTAGCTGAAGATAGCCATTTTTGCATACGGATACAAGGTATATAAATTCCAGTACTTGAAATTATGTAAGTTTCGCCAAACTCTTGATAACCAGATGCTTCATAAAAAGGTTTAGCAGTGATTGATGCACAAACAGCTAATGTATTGATGTTTTCGGACAAAGCTTTGCGTTCCATTGCTTTTAGTAACTCTGTACCAATTCCTTGTCGCACATATTGAGGATGGACATAAATTGCACTCACCCAATATTTGGAATACGCAGAGAAACCAACAATTTTTTCTCCAATTTCAGCAACAAAAACTATATCTTTTGTATCTTTGCCTTCTAAGTCATTTAATTGTTTATCGTTCAATAAGCCTTGAATCTGTTCAGGATTATAATCTTGGGAACAAAGTCTCTGTATAGCATCTCTTTGGATATCGAAAATCTGATTTCTATCTTGCGGTTGGGCTAGGCGAATTTTGATGTGATTAGGCTGCATTTAAGTTATTACTAGTACACTGTGGCGGAAGTTTGCCTACCTTTAACAATGGGATTTTGCCCCTTGTTAGCCCCAAGTCTTGTCATTGAGATGGTAACTGGATTTACGGCACGCTGTACTAGGTTTTAACACATCTTTTGATACATTACGCTTAACTCAGCCACTGCAAAATATTGGCTTTGCTCTCTGTCAAGCCTTTATAAACTAGCGATTCTGGTGTCATAGATTCGATTGCCTCACGCAGCTTAGACCGTAACACTAGGTCTTTTCTTACTACACCACAATCTCTAAAGTAAGTACGAATAGTAAACAGCGCTGCTTCATACTCTGGTAGCCCCCAAATTACTTGACGCTCAATTCGCAGATAAAGTCTGGGATGCTGCGAATCAAAGTTTCTACCTTGCCATTGGCTAACTGATACATCAGGCGGCGCTTGGGGATGGTGGTTAAGGCGGGTGTTGGTACTCAAACCCCAAGCAAAGCGCACCATCGGTTTGTGTGTAATCATTGTATGAGCGATCGCACCTGCACGCCGATTAATTTTTTCCATACCAGCCACAGGTTTATGGATTGTGGCAAAATCTTTACCAATTTTCTCTTCAGCTGACCAGTGGTTCGGATAGCAGAGATGAACTGCACTCAACCAGTTGTTACCATCAGCAGAACGGCAGATAACTGTCAGGTCTTCTTGTACCTGTGCTGATAAAGCATCAAAGGTAGAAGCATAAGCTGGAACAACAGAACTACCCTCAACTTGCTTTAACTGCAACTCTGAATCTAAATAGAGAGTTTCTTTGGTAAGTTGGCTGTGAAATTTCAGAGTGTTATCTATTGACTTTTGGTAGTGAAAATGCTGTGGGTGTTCTTGAGTGAGGCGATTAATTATTAAACGAGCGATGTCTACGACGGGCTACGCCTACGCACCTGTCACAGCCTGAGAATAATTGCAGGTTTGGTAGTACTTGTTCAACCGTTCCCCACGGGCTAAAAGTTTAGCTTGACGGTAGTGGGCGAAATTATCATCAATTTGAAATACCTGCTGATCAGCTTGAGTGTTACCAAAACAGGAACCAAAAGCCATCATCCCCGGCTTGACTTCGTAGCGTCCACTCATCAGAGGGAAGTAGTAAGCCGCACTATTAGAGGCTTCGACTGTCTTAGCTTCCTGAAAGAATTTGTTTGGAGACACAGGTACTGCTACGCGTCTTTACATACCCATTTCTAACATACATGAAGGGGTGAGGAAGTAATAACCAATGCCCAATGCCCAATGCCCAATGACTAATGACTAATGACTAATGACTAATGACTAATGACTAATAATCAATTTCTTTCCACCCATGCATAGCTGCTATACCTTTAGTAACCCATTCGATCAAAATTGGCGGAGCTTCTGATATCAAAATGCTAGGATAAACTGCTGCGCCCCATTCGGGATGCACTAGTACACGGCATTGATTTTTAATCACTGGATAGTTGAGCAAAGCTTTGACAACTGCTGTGTCATCATGGGGAATTGCTCCAGGATGACACAGTAAAGGGTAGCCTGTACGAGGGTCGATTAGGTCAGTTAAATAGCCGCGATCGCGCAGATTAAATGCTAAATCACAGCCAAATCGCATAAACTTTTCTCGTAAGCGTTCTTTCTCTGACTCTACTTCTGTCGTCTTTTTGACTAATTGATAACGCGATTGTTGCAAGACAATCACTACTCGTAAAAACGGTTGCCGTTTCCAATCCGGTAATATCCGTTCGCAGTTGGCACAGATATATTGACTGGGAGCATGAATTGAAATTTGAACCGCTTGTCCTGTTTCGCCAACTAAATTAATGGGACAGGCTTGCTCCGAAGTGTAAACTTTGGGATAGTTCACTAAATTGATTCGGCTTATACAAGTTTTTTAATTTAATCTACGGTATAGATGATAGCTCTTAAAAGTTCAGAAAAATCATCATTTTCCTCTCTTATGTTACTTTTTTTAGAAGCATTTGCTAATAATTTGAGAATTTTAATCCGAATTTTATCCTTTATTAACCTGTTGTCATGGGATTTGTTGCGATCGCTGTAGGCATTAGGATAAGTCTAGACAAGCGATCCTTATGGTGGGCTACGCCTACGTTCCTGAAATCCGTTCGATTAAAACCCCAAAAAATTAACTCCATCTCACCCAATTAATTGAGTTTTAAAGAATTCACTGGCACTTCATCCCAAGAATCAACTGTCCGCAATTGCGCTATCCAACCCTCTGCTTTTTGCTTCTCGGTCAAATTATTCTGAAAGGAATCATGACACTCTTTAGCTTGAGATTCATTACAAGTAGCAATACAGGCATGAATCATCCCAGACGGATCAATTTGCTCGTTTACCCAAATAGTCATGGAATATTTCCTCGAAAAGTGTAGCGAAAAAGCTATTTGTTATTTTAGAACACTATTAGAGTCAAAAATTGCAGAGCAAAATCAGTAACAAGTAGTGATTAGCGATTGCTAATTTACAATTATTCAGTTCCGCTTCATTTGGCAGGTGTATAGGATTTATCGCCTCTTTCGTAGCGTCGGCGGTAGAGTAATTCTAACTGTCCACCATATTCTTGAATCCAAGCTATCTGGCGCTGATAGAGTCCACGGAAAGTATTAGCAAATAATAGTGTAAAGATTGCTACTACTAATCCTGATGCTGTGGATACTAAAGCTTCACTAATTCCAGATGTGACACCTGTTGTTTTAGTACCTCCCACATCTCCAATATTTAGAGAGGCAAAGGAGTTAATTAATCCTAAGACAGTGCCGAGAAGTCCCAACAACGGCGCAAGACCAATAATTGTCTCAAAAATATTTTGCGATCGCTTAAGTAAGGGAATTTCGGCTTGTGCTTCGCTTTCTAATGCCAAACGAAATTCTTCTGGTGTCGCCTCTTCTAACTCTAAAGCTGCTAAAAAAATTCGGGCAATGGGTAAATCAGTATTTTTTTGCAACTTATCTAAAGCACTAACTACATTATCAAGGCGATAAAGCTGTAGCACCTCTCGCACTACCTTATTTTGCCGATTATTTATTCTTACCCAAAAGATGATCCGCTCGATAATCAGCGCTACTCCTAACAAAGAGAAGGCTAGCAGAGGCCACATGACCACGCCACCTGCTGTAAACAGATTACTAATTTCCATTTATTATTTTTTAACTATTCAACAACGCTAGATTAGCAGATCGTTGAGATGGAGTAGTTTAACACTGCATTGTAGTGACAGTAGCTTTTGGGCTATCCTCAGTTTGATCGATTGCGATCGCAGGTTATTGAGAATTTATTTATAGCAGTAACTTTAACAAATGTTAAGGAGTTTAGATTATTCCTACACCAGAACAAAAAACACAGTGCTACATATTGTGCTGCTGGTTTACTAAGCTTTACTTGCCTATTAATATCGTTCGTATGGATGAACGGACAAAAAATCTATTCTTCTTGGCAGGTGAGGAAAATATTATAGAAATATACCCTAACGGCAAATGGAGATACATAGGATGAGCAAGTCTAATTTTCATGCAATGAGTCAGAAAGAGCTACATGATTACGTTCTTGCTCATCGGGAAGATCAAGAAGCCTTCTACGCTTATGTGGATAAGCTGCATCTCGAAGGTAATTGGATTGAAATGCCACCGTTACAGTCAGAACAGGATTTAGAAAATTATCCTCAGTTCATTGAGCGTATTCGCAGCAGTTCCGAGCCACAAGATGGAGCAGCTTAAGGCTTACAGCAGCTTTTCTGCTATCCTCAACTTGGCCGATCGCGATCGCGGATTTTTCCCAATTTCCTCTTCCTGAGCAATAATCGGCTTTTTTGTCAAGACTTTTAATAAAGGTGAATTTCTTAAACCATGCTTCACCGGGCGGTCTTCCAGACTATGAAAACTGATAATCGCAATTCTGCCACCAGGGACAAGGGCATTTGGGGCTTTATCCAAAAAGGTTTCTAGGGATTTTAACTCATCGTTGACGACAATTCGTAGAGCTTGAAAAACCCGGGTAGCGGGGTGAATTCTCCCATAACGGTATTTTGGGGGAACTGAAGAAGCGATCGCATCAGCCAATTCTGTAGTCGTGTGCAACGGTCGCCGTTCTACAATACGACGAGCAATGCGCCGCGATAATCTCTCTTCACCGTACTTAAAGAAAATATCAGCTAATTCTGCTTCATCCCAATTATTAATCACATCAGCAGCAGTTAGCGATCGCCCTCGATCCATTCGCATATCCAAATTTGCAGCTTGGCGAAAGCTGAAACCCCTTTCTGCTTGGTCTAAATGGTAAGAACTTACCCCCAAATCCGCTAAGATACCATCGAAAGTATTGGGGGGAAACTCATAGTCAGCAAAATTGCTGTAAATAAATTGTACGCGATCGCCAAACTCTGCCAATTCTTTCCTCGCTGCTGCTAAAGCATCCTCATCTTGGTCAATTGCCGTTAATTTTACATCTGGTGCGGCTGCTAAAATTAAACGGCTGTGACCTCCACCTCCTACCGTCGTATCAAGATAATGACCTCCGGGAGATACCGCTAGACCTGCAATTACTTCTTGCGGTAACACTGGTAGATGGGAAAATATTGGTTCTTCAATAGCTAGCTGACGATTCATGAGACTTAAGGCAAAAAACCACAGATGAACTTTAATTATGTATTCTTTTGTTTGTGTCTTTGTGTGTTCCTAATTAAAAATAGTTTTTAAACCACTAAGAGACTAGGTACGAACGACTTCACAGGCTTATTGCCCCCAGCGCTTTGAAAGGATGTTTTAAAAGTGGGGGCTATTTTTCAAAACTACATCTTTTTTTACTTCTTATATTATTGAAACTGATATTTTGTTTAATTGTAAACAACAAAAACTTATCTTTTCTCTTGCCTGACTACTTAGTCAATTTTTGTCTTGCCTTGGAATGACTTTTTCAGCAAACCCTAATTAACTTTGATGTTATCGGATCAAATTTTTACGGGCTTGTCTGTAGTATAAATACGTTCTAAAAATATACATTCAAGTTTCCGCGATCGCATTTGGATAATTTTACCCTTTACTGCAAATCCAGCGAATAATTACTTAAGTATTAATAAATATATTATACTTATAATCTATTGCCATAAAAATGGCTTCTGCAAGCCATAGAACTTCTTCAGAAGCCATTATAAATTAATTTCACGTATAAAATTATACTATTCTACAGTAACACTTTTAGCAAGGTTACGAGGCTGATCGACATCCAAACCGCGACGGGCGGCAATGTGATAAGCCAATAATTGCAAAGGAACTACTGTCAGAATTGGAGAAAGTAACTCTTCTACATGAGAGACGGGAAGAAGATCGTTAAAGATTTCCGCAGCTTCGCCATCGTTGACGGGAGTAACGCCAATTAACCTAGAATCTCTGGCTTTGGCTTCTTGAGCATTAGAAATAACTTTTTCGTAAACACTACCAGGTATTGCGATCGCAACTACTGGTACTTTTGCATCTAAAAGTGCGATCGGGCCATGTTTCATCTCTCCAGCCGGATACCCTTCGGCGTGAATATAGCTTATTTCTTTTAATTTCAACGCCCCTTCTAAAGCAATGGGGAAGTTGATTCCTCTCCCGATAAAGATGAAATCTTGGGTTTCGGCAAATTCGTGGGCTAGCTGTTCAGTTAAACGTTCCTGACTTTCCAAAGTTGCTTCAATTTCTTTAGGAATCTGCCGTAACCCGTTAATAATTTGATCTAATGTATCTTTTGAAACTGTCTGACGACGGGCGGCTAAATCCAATGCCAAAGCATAAAACGCCATCAGTTGAGCAGTAAAAGTTTTTGTCGCCGCCACCCCAATTTCAATTCCTGCTAGGGTACTGATGACATGTGGCACTAGATGACCAAGGCTGCTTTCGGGGCGATTGGTAATACCCAGTAGTCGCGCTTGATATTTAGGTTCTCTCCCTTGGCGACGTTCTTTTTCCATTGTCAAAGCTGCTAGGGTATCAGCAGTTTCGCCTGATTGGGTAACACCGATAATCAACGTGTTAGCCGTCACGGGTGATGGTGCATAGCGATACTCAGAAGCGTAATGTACCTGAGTAGAAATTCCTGCTAATTGTTCGAGTAAATATTTTCCGATTAATGCTGCGTGCCAACTAGTACCGCAGGCAAGGATCTGAATTTGTTCTAAATCGTTGTATAAATCCGCAGGTAAACCAAGATTGATTGGTGATTCGGTAGATTCGGCTGGATTGAAGTAAGCGTCTAAACTAGCTCTTACTACTCCTGGTTGCTCATGAATTTCTTTGAGCATGAAGTGTTTGAATCCCTGCTTTTCTACCAATGCAGGATTGAAGTTGAGCAGCCGGGGTTGCTTTTTCAACCTGTCGCCAGCAAAATTGTAAATCTCAACACCTAAAGGAGTGAGACGGGCAATTTCGCCATTTTCTAAAGGTAGCACTGCGCGGGTGTAAGCAACGATCGCAGGCGTGTCAGACGCACAAAAGAATTCTCCTTGCCCAAAACCAATTACCAAAGGTGCTTGTTGGCGAACAACAATCAATTCATCGGGGTAGTCAGCAGAAATAACTGCGATCGCAAATGCCCCGTGTAAGTGGTTAACGGCTTGGCGAACTGCTTCTAAAAAGGGGGATGAGGAAGATGAGGGGGGAATATTCTTTAAAAATTCGGCTATGAGATGGGGAATTACTTCAGTATCAGTTTCAGAAACAAACTGGTGTCCTTTTGCTTTAAGTTCTTCGCGTAAGTCGCGGTAATTTTCGATAATGCCATTTTGTACCACCGCCACTCGCTTTGCCGTATCTAAATGGGGATGGGCGTTGTATTCTTCTGGTTTACCATGAGTAGCCCAACGAGTGTGACCAATACCAATTTGGGCGGGGGTTTCTATTTGTTCTAGTTTAGAGCGTAGGTTATGCAGTTTGCCCTTTGCCCGCACACAATTAACCTCACCTTCCCAAACAGTGGCGATTCCAGCAGAATCGTAGCCCCTGTACTCTAGTTTTTCCAGCCCAGCCAGTAAAATGTCTGTCGCCGCTTGAGTGCCTATATATCCAACGATTCCGCACATTGTTCACACCGCTTTTTTTCAGGATAATTAAATCCAGTATAGTGTTTAGCACAAACTCGACGTTTTGCAAAGAAAAAAGGGAGTAATATTACTCCCTCTACCACTAGGTATTGTTATGGATTTTGGGCTTTTAAAGCAGATTCACAGTCAGCTTTTGACCTGACAGTACAAATACGCTTCTAGGATTTAAGTACCCAGAGATTTTTATCCCCAATCTAAAATTAAAATTTCGTAAAGCAGGTAGTGTCCACTCTACGATGCTAAAGGTGCTTGATATTGACACACTTCAAAGTCTTAAGTTCCGAGTTCCGAGTTCTGAGTGAAGAATCAAGAAATTAGCTTTTTTGATTTACTTCTTTTTGTCTCAGCACTCAGCACTCGGCACTAGCTTTTTAGTAAGCCAGACCCATACTGCGAGTTGTTTCAGCGCCCAGGTAAACCCGGATGCTCAAAAAGTCGGTGGGACAAGCGGTTTCGCAGCGCTTACAGCCAACGCAGTCTTCTGTACGGGGTGAAGAGGCAATTTGAGCAGCTTTACAGCCATCCCAAGGAACCATCTCAAGTACATCAGTAGGGCAAGCGCGGACGCAT
Source organism: Nostoc sp. C110 (assembly GCF_043099725.1). Classification (GTDB taxonomy): domain Bacteria; phylum Cyanobacteriota; class Cyanobacteriia; order Cyanobacteriales; family Nostocaceae; genus Nostoc; species Nostoc muscorum_A. The sequence continues at coordinate 621,114 of NZ_CP171148.1, forward strand.
TGGGTGCAGCCAATGCAGGTATCGTAGATTTTTACGGTGTGAGACATTGAAAAAACCGCTCCTTTCGAGTGTTCTTCTCTGCGAAAGAATCATAATCAACGCATAGTTTACCGCAGTGTTTGATAGGCCGTAATCAAAAGGCTACATAACTTCAAACAATGTAATGAGCACGCCTAATAAGTCGTTTTTCCGAGATTGCCCCGATTGCTCTATTTATTAGCAACATCAGATGAGCGTATTTACTCTAGCCCTATACCATAATGGGGTTTAATAGTAAAAATAAATGAAACAAAAGTCAATCTACAAAGCTAAATGCAGAAGTTATCTATGGTAACTATTTAGCAATCCTTATACCGATTCTATGTAAAGCTGTACTTGATTAATGTAGGGGCAATACATAAATTGCCCCTACAGCTTCTAGATTTTCATAACTCTTAATAAGCACATTTTCAAACAGAAAATTCAATTCTGATTGCTATAGATTATGGACTCAGCACTAGTTGCCATTCTCTGTTTTGGGAATTCCATTTAGGTAATTGAGTTTCACCGACAACATAGGGGCCCCAATAACGACGGGAGCCATCTTGTGCGAAGGCAACTAAAATATCTCCCTTCTCCAGCTTTAAATTATTCTGAGGTAGGGATAGAACCAGTCCCTTCTCACTACCTTCTTGAGGGGCAAAATCCCAATGTGCCGGTACATCGTAGTTAGCCTGTTTAGTACCAGAGCCTTTTGCTACCGACTGTCGCGCCAGTAGAGCCAGGCGTACAGGTTGATTTGTTTGATTACTCATCCGCAAAGTCCCTTGATTCTTAGCTTTGCTTGCTGATTTATCACGTTCTGCTAAGACAGGATAAGTATTCTCTTTACTACTATGTTCTACTTTATTGGTTGGAGTAGATAGATTAACGGAAATACCTTTTTCAGATGTAACAGGTTTAGATAAATTTGTCTCCCACTCTTGAGTTTCACTTGGCAGTTGTGAAGATGTATCTGGGTTTGTGGACTCAAAGGATACACTCACTCCAAAGCATCCCACCAGAGCAACAAGCAGTCCCAAGCAACAAGCTGTAACACCGACGTTACGATACACTAAAGATTTCATATTGATAGTTTTTAGAAATAAATATTTTGTCTAGGCTTGACCAAATAGTAGCCTATTATCACGAAAGACAATTATGAAAAGTAGCTTAAGATAGATTTTATTCAGATTAAGCACATCAATGTATTATAAGTATCATTTTGATTAGAAAATATTTGGAGGGAATTATTTCATTGATGACTGAAAAACAACAGTTACAGACACTAATTGCTTTGTGTATTGACCGTAGGCTTGGATAAAAACAAGAAAATTCGATACCGAACCAGCCAATGTATTTGTATAGAAAAATAAGAATATCGTGAGAATACTAGCAGAGACAACAAAGTGTCTTTTGCCAGCCCAGATGATAAATATATTTCATCTTGAGTTAGAACAAGCAGCCTTGAAACCGCCTGTGCTTCCTTAAAGATGATAAGATGTGCAAATTTCAATCAACGCTGGAAAGCCAGCATATATCTATAATATTAACAAATAAGCTTAGGCTACAACCAATATATTCTTTAATAATATAAAGATATTTCAAGATATCTTGACTTTTTCCCAGAAGTCTATCTGATGCAAAACACTCGTCTGAATAACTTGTTGGATGCCATTGCTACACGCTTAGGGCAATGGTTTTTAAATCCTTGGCGGCGATTATCGTTGCTGATAATTAGTTTTTTGTTTGGTTTTTTTCTGGGAAACGCAGTTTCCACTACAGCTGGTCAACGGGCAGAGTTAGATATTGTGGTAGCTGGTTTTTTAGTAGTGTTAACGGAAGTCACCAGTAGGATATTTTACAGCCAGAGCTTTTTTACTAGGCGATCGCTCTTTGTAGACTCCCTAAATCTCCTCAAAGTTGGTTTCACCTACAGCCTGTTTCTCGAAGCCTTTAAGCTGGGATCGTGAGAATGGGCAAGGGGCAGGGGGTAAGGGGACAAGGGGACAAGGGGACAAGGGGACAGGGAGACAGAGGGGCATAAGGGGAAATTATGAGTTTGTGGCTGGGTGAAATTTTAATTTCAGAAACTGTAACTGAAACTTGGCAGCAGCAAGCAAAAAAAGCGGTTTTAGCAGATAGGTTAAGGGCAAAAGCTTTTGGGATCGTGCCGGAAAATGTCGATGAAGCGATCGCTTTTCGATCGCATTTACTAAAATCTGTCCTCCCAGCTTTTAGCCAATTCTGCCAAACTACCCTCCAAATCGAACCCAAGAAAATGTTACAGGTTTTGTGGGACTTGTGGCTGCCTTTGGGGATCAAACTAGCATCGCAGCGCCAACAGTTGGAACGCCCTCTGATTCAAGGAATATTAGGAGGACAAGGCACTGGTAAAACTACAATGTCTAAAGTTCTCAGTTTGATTCTGAATCAGTTGGGATACCGGACTCTGAGTTTTTCTTTGGATGACTTATATAAAACTTACAGCGATCGCTTGGTCTTAACACAGCAAGATCCCCGCTTGATTTGGCGCGGCCCACCAGGAACCCACGATGTAGATTTAGGCTTAGATGTACTAGATCAGATCCGTCAGTCGCAAAGTTCAGTTATGGTTCCCCGGTTTGATAAATCTGCATACAAAGGCGCTGGCGATCGCACTACTTCAGAAATGGTTACAGATGTAGATATTGTATTATTTGAAGGTTGGTTTGTGGGTGTGCGACCAATTAACCCAGATATATTTGATATTGCACCACCGCCAATTGTCACAAATGAAGATAGAGCATTTGCTCGTGATATGAATCTTCGCCTCCATGATTATTTACCACTGTGGGATCGATTGGACAGCTTAATTTTGCTATATCCAACCGATTATCGCTGTTCTTTGGAGTGGCGCAAACAGGCGGAACAGCAGATGATTGCTGCGGGGAAGTCGGGAATGACCAATGCAGAGATAGAGGAATTTGTCAATTATTTTTGGCGATCGCTTCACCCGGAATTATTTATCAAGCCCTTGGTAAAAGATGCAACAGCAGTTGATCTAGTGGTTGAAATTCATGCCGATCATAGCTTTGGTGAAGTGTATTGCGATCGGGCTAATTCGTAATTCGTAATTCGTAATGGGCTATGCACCGCTACGCTAACGTAATTCGTAATGTTATGTGCGGGTAATAGTTATAATTCCCAAAGCCATTGTATTCCTCACGTCAGTTGCTCGCTTGGGCAAACGCCTTAGTGCTAGCCTCTCCATTTGGGAAAAGATCGCGCTGGCTCCTTTTAATGCCCTCCTTACTTGCGGGCTATCCATTTCCCGGATCTTTACCAACAAAACCACAACTCACTTAAACATAAGACTAATGGATAGACCACAAGGGAAGGGGAGTAAGATTCAAGGTTTCTTGGAGCGAGAAAATTAACAGCAGGATTTAGTAGACTACTTGCCACCAACCGAAAGCTGGGCCAATAAAACGGATAGTTGCCCATCCTATAACCATAAGGATAATGCCTATCCAAGCACCACGAGTTGTCCAGCTGACAAATTGTTCGCCTTGAATTTTTGTGATGGGAAGCCAAGGCAAGATTCGAGTCTCTTGACCGTATGTTTCCCCTTGTGTGGTTTTGCGACGCTTTGCTTCACCCATAATCAGCAACTCAAATTTTACTTAGGTTCTAAATTTATCTTGCCAGGAATCATGGCTATAGACAATTGGGGAATGGGGAATGGGAAATGACTTTAAGCAGAATTTTCCTCATCGGTATTAGAAAACAAACTTGGGTCGAGATAGTTAATACGTGCCAGAGGGCTTAAGGCAGTAAGAATTTGAGCGCCGTAGCTACGATTAACTACACGACTATCAAGTAAAGCAACAATGCTTTGACTTTCTCGGACTGGCGCGATCGCTCTTTGTAATTCATTCAAGGCTGCTGGCAATAAATATAAACGAAACCAGTCTTGATGCGATCGCTTATAAAGAGCTACCCTACCAGCTACTAGTGGATTTTCTAAAGATGGTAAAGGTAAAGTAGCAATAATTAACAAATGGGGTGCTGGCAAAACTCGTTGATGTTCTCGCCAAAATTCCCAACCGCTAATTAAAATACCATTTTCATCTAAACAAGTTTTTTCTACCTGGACTCGTGAACCAAACTCTGATGCCAGAATTGTCGCCACTTGAGCCTTTAGTGGTACATCTCCCACCAAGACAACCGTTAATCCTGGTGCTGTAGCACTTAGACAAACCAGTGTGCGGACTTTGTGAATAAATGCCGCTTGAAATTCTGGCGTGTTAGGTAAGGGCAATTTATAGGGTACATACAGTTGAATTGCTTCCGCTTGACTCTCCGAGGAGAATTTCAGGCAAGTTAAATCTTCCAAACCAAGGCGCTGTCGGAAAAGAGGAGCCTCAGTTTCCGGTTCTATAGCGCTGCCAATCAAAACTACTGGTTGTCGCTGCCATAAGGGTAAGAGGATTTCTCTTAATTCCATTGGGGCATAGTGCAAAGAAAATAAACCTTGTCTATGGGCTATAGTCGCCCAGAAGAGAGGAGGGGGAGCAGGGGAAGCAGGGGGGGAAAGATTTTCATCAAGGGTTTGAAATTGTTGCCAGAATTGTTTCCAGGGTTCTGGCAGTGATTGTACTGACTCTAAAGCTAAATAGAGACGGCTTAAAATATCTATTTCTGGCTGGGAAATTAGATAGCAGTGATATGGATTAACAGGATGCTGAAAAAGTTCGTGCGTCAGTTGTACCCGTGCTTCGCTAATTGCCTCAGCTTGATTTGGACAAGCCAGCATGAGTTCATCCCAATCATGGGGTTCAATATCTTGGGTAAGTTGATCGCGCACCCAATCTTCGAGATCGTCTACCCCATCAATAATTGTAGGGATGCCTTCGGGAAAGCGATCGCCACCAGCAAATTGTCCTCTTAACCAAGCTTCTGGAGAGGTTAACAGTAGCCCTTGGAACTCAGCATCAGGCCAAGCGTCACCTGTTCTAATTGATTTATTGGCTGGTAGCCACTGCTGTAGACGCGGAATTTCTATCCGCAGCAGAAGTTGCTGCACTGGTTCTTGAGCAACAATAATTACAGGGCCGTGCCACATTAGGGCTGATGCTACAAAACTAGTGCGATACCGCCCTTGATAGCCACAAACCGCTCCTACTTGAATTAGGGCACTACGTCCCAGGCGCAAGGCGCGTGCTACCAACCGTGCCATCGTCAAATGATGGGGCCAGGAAGGGAACCCCGCTTGCGATCGCAAAAAGTTATGTAGTGACAAATGAACTTCTGCCTCAATCACACGCTTTTAATTCCATACAAAGTGATTTTTACTTCCAATTGCCCCATTTGTATTATCTTGTCATTTGTTATTTGTCCTTTGTTCTTTGTCATTTGTCAGTTGTCCTTTATCCTTTGCTAATGACCAATGACCAATGACTAATGACCAATTCCCAATTCCCAATTCCCTAAATTATGCCAACTTACACAGGAATTTCCAGCGAAGCCTTCAGGCATCCACTAGATCGCCAAGCCGAGCAAGCTTTACGAAATTTACCGGGATTTGATTTAATCGCTCGTAAATTTGTGGAATTTATCTACGAACGCCCTCAATTAGTCTATCTAATGGGTAACACCATCCAAGTCGGGCCGCGTCAGTATTCCACTATTTACCAGATGTTTCGGGAATGCGTCCGAGATTTGGACATTTACCCAGAACCCGCACTGTTTGTCTCGCAAGATCCCCAAGCAAATAGCTATGCACTGGGGCAAGAGAATCCTTACATAGTCATAAATACAGGGATACTAGACTTACTAGACGAAGCTGAGATTCGGGCGGTGCTAGCCCATGAACTGGGGCATATTAAATGTGGTCATACTATTTTAATTCAAATGGCGATGTGGGCGATGAGTGCTGCTTCTGCCTTGGGCGAATTGACCTTTGGTCTCGGTAATCTTGTAACGCAAGGCTTGATTTACGCCTTTTTTGAGTGGCGGCGCAAAGCCGAGCTATCGTCAGATCGCGCCGCACTACTGGTAATGGATGACTTAAATCCTGTAATGTCAACCATGATGAAACTCTCTGGCGGTAGCCACAAATATGCCAATGAATGTAGTTTACAAGAATTTATCAAGCAGTCAGAAAATTATCAGGCACTGGATGAAGATGGACTGAATCAGATATATAAATTTTTGATTTACAACGGCGCTCAGGGTACGATGTTAAGTCATCCTTTCCCCGTTGAACGCCTGCATTACTTAAGGGCGTGGGCAGTATCCGAAGAATACCAGCAAATTCGCCGAGGAAATTATCAGCGATCGCCTGCTTCTGGCTCAGTAAATGTTTCAGCAGAATCTTCCCCAAATGAAACAGATAATTTACGCCGTCAAATTGAAGAATTACGACGGGAAATCAACAGAATGAGAAGACCTGATACTGATTCGTAATTAAGGAGCAATCACCGTAGGGCGGGCACTGGTATTAGTAAATAGTGCCTAGCCTACTTAATATTGATGCAAGATGCTAATTATACCACGTTAACGCACTCTTTGGGGTAGGATAAATTCAATATTCAAAATTAAAAACTTGAAAATTGCTTAACTATATCTGAGCATTAAATTTAGATGTAGGCATTTATCAATATGGCAATTCAATTGACAAAACGGCTTTCTGTGTTCGCTACTATTCTAGCTCTTGTCCTTTCCATGCCGGGAATTGCCTTAGCTACACCGGTTCAACTCCATACTACTTCTGGAGTCATTTTCGCCCAAATTACCAAAACTGCAAGTTACTCCACCTTGTCGGATATTAATCTGACTCCCTTACAACGCCAAGAACTCCAGGCTGTGCGTCAGCGAAGAAACAGAGAAATTGAGGCAGTTTTAAACACATCACAACGCGCTCAACTTAATCGCAATCTCCGGGCTGGTAATAATATGAATCAAGCCCTAGTAAAGCTAAATTTACAACCAGAACAGCAAGATTTAGTCAAGGCGATCATACAATTTACTAACTTGAAAATGAAAGCTATTTCATCTAGGCATTCGCTAACAGTAGACTATAAATAAAGGTTTGACTTGTGCATTAGATTATTAAATCGTTGTCATAGAAGATATCAATCATATTTTCTATGAGAGTCTTTTGGATAAAATGCGATCGCTTGATCGCACTTTTTTTTTAAAGTTAAAAAACTGTGATACTCAATTTCTGTCACCTAAGTTATGGAAACAGTTGACTAATCTGAACTTCAATTTCTGGAAATGCAATCAAGGATAACGTTGCATCTTCCTGCAAAATCAATTGTTGATTGTAGCCTTGCAAACCCGGTTCACGGAAAACATAAACCTGACGCTGATTCACATCCAAAATCCAGTAATCAGCAATTCCTGCCTTAGCATATAAAGGTGATTTCTGTTTGCGATCGGTGTCTAGCGTTGTATCTGCTACCTCAATCAATAAAAAGATTTCATTGGGTGCAGGATGATGATCAATGTACTTTCGCGCATCAATGCGGATAACGGCAATATCTGGTTCAGGTTCCGAGTATTGGCTTAATTGAATGGGATCTTGCACCCGAACTAAGGCAACTTCTGCTAGCGAACGCTTGAGATAATCAGACGCACACAGCGTTGTTGCTGCGTGTGGAGGATTTTTGGCACTCATGGGGATAACTTGCCCATCAATCAGTTCTACCCGTTCATCGGCTGTGATAATACCCGTCTCAAGCATTCGGTGATATTCATCTACATTCCACAAGCGCACTCTAGTTTGTGTCATTGTATTTGGTTTGGCGATATTATCATCTACAAAGTGCAAATATCTCTTACTCTCAACTTTTGCAGCATCTATAATTAATCTTGCCCTATTTAGTTCGTTACCATGTCGGAAGAAGATATCCGGGCCGCCAGGCTGGAGAAAGTAGAACAACTCAAGCAGCTAGGGACTAATCCCTATGCCTATCGTTGGGAATCTACCCATCATGCAGCGCAGTTGCAAGAAAAGTTTGCTGATTTAGCCAGTGGTGAAGAAGTTGATTTAGAAGTTGCGATCGCTGGACGCATTATGGCGCGTCGCGTTTTCGGTAAACTGGCTTTCTTCACCTTGCAAGATGAAACTGGCACAATTCAGCTTTATTTGGATAAAAATCGCATCCAAGAAAGCATGGCAGATATTGATGCTGATGCCTTCAATCATTTAAAACAACTCACAGATGCAGGCGATATCCTGGGAGTTAAAGGTACTATTAAACGGACTGAAAAGGGCGAGTTATCTGTCTACGTTAAACAATATACTATCCTGACTAAATCCCTGTTGCCGCTACCCGACAAGTGGCATGGATTAACGGATGTTGCCAAGCGCTACCGTCAGCGCTACGTTGACTTGATTGTTAACCCGGAAGTGCGGCAAACTTTCCGCCGTCGCGCCCAAATTACTGCCGGTATTCGCCGCTATTTAGAAGAACGGGATTTTCTGGAAATTGAAACGCCAGTTTTGCAAAGTGAGACTGGGGGTGCAGATGCGCGTCCATTTATCACCTACCACAACACCTTAGATATGGAGTTGTATCTGCGAATTGCCACAGAACTTCATCTCAAGCGGTTGATTGTAGGTGGTTTTGAAAAGGTGTTTGAATTGGGGCGGGTTTTCCGTAATGAGGGAATTTCGACTCGACATAATCCCGAATTTACGACGATTGAAGTTTACCAAGCCTACGCCGACTACAACGATATGATGGCGCTGACTGAGGGAATTATTACCACTGTCGCCCAAGATGTACTCGGCACGCTGCAAATCACCTACCAAGGGGAACCTATAGATTTGACACCACCTTGGCGGCGAGTGACAATGCACGATTTAGTTAAAGAATTTACAGGCTTAGATTTCAATTCTTTCCAAACATTGGAAGAAGCAAAAACAGCGAGTAAAAATGCTGGTATTCCTGGTATAGATGAAGCCAAATCAATTGGTAAATTACTAAATTTAGCTTTTGAAGAGAAAGTAGAAGCTAATTTAATTCAACCTACCTTTGTCATTGATTACCCAGTAGAAATTTCGCCCTTAGCAAAACCCCATCGTTCTCAACCTGGTTTGGTGGAAAGATTTGAGTTATTTATCGTCGGGCGAGAAACTGGAAACAGCTTCTCAGAACTTACAGATCCCATCGATCAAAGAGAACGCCTAGAAGCCCAAGCCGAAAGAAAAGCTGCTGGTGACTTAGAAGCCCAAGGTGTAGATGAAGACTTTTTGACAGCCCTTGAATACGGTATGCCGCCTACGGGTGGCTTAGGGATTGGGATTGATCGGTTGGTAATGTTATTAACTGATTCTGCTAGTATTCGAGATGTAATTGCCTTCCCGCTACTCAAGCCTGAAGGCAGTGTTATTAAGCAATTTACCTATGAGCCAACAACTCAAACACTGACTATTGAATTTGATAGTGGAAGTGTTTACGAGTATTTCAAAGTACCTCCTAGTGTCAAGGAAGACTTAGACAATGCACCGTCTAAAGGTCAATACTTTAACAAGCTTATTAAAGGTAAATTTAAGTTTGAACAGTTGAGTTGACCTACTTAAGCATATAAACATTTGGGTGCGTTATGGCTTTGCCTAACGCACCATTTTTATTACCTAACCTGAGTTCGGGTTAAGCCAGAAGCTAAAAAGCTTATTCTGTCAGGATTGAATAAAACTGGAATTGATCAAAGCAGGGATAAAAGTGGAATCATTTTGTCAATAAGGTTCACAAATGAAACTAATCTCAGCAATATGTCTTATTGACAATAGATGAAAACAGAGCTTTAGACCGAACAACGATAATTCAAGGCTTTTGAGGATTTCTTATCCCGAGCTCAGGTTACAAACTTTAATTCATTTACGCCTAGCCACTTAAAAAAAGATTTTGTGGCGCAATGCCTACGATCGCAAGCTACGCACCACACAATCTAAAATAATCTAAAATCTAATGACTAATTCGCTACCTCAGCCACCTCAATCACGCGCCCTTCATAGTCTTTGACCAAAAAGTTCAGGGGCTTCTGGTTACGAATCTTGAATTTCAAACCGCGCGTTTCGACTCGCATTAAAATCATTTCCAAGCAGTCGTGGTCAAAGCAAACGTGGCGTTGCTGATTTTTGCTACCTAAACTCGCACCAGTAATAACGTGTAGCTGGGTGTTTTTCTTCAATTGATACCACAGCCCTTCGGTAGCATTATTCATCATTTTGCTTGACAAACTTGGCCCTGTAGACATGTATAGCGGATCAATCCCAGTTGCGCCTATAGTTTGTTCGTAGTTGTAGTAATAGTGCAAGGGCACCTCAGCTGCGGGCAAATCTAGCAGCCCTTCATACAACTGTCGGGCAATCTCCAAATCTGACACCATGACAGTGTGTACTTTTGGGGCGCTGGTGAGGAACATCCACATCGCGCCAGCGTAAGCTGCTAGCAGCATTACCATAATGCCTTGGGTAGAAAACAGGCTATCCAAGGGCAAGGAAGGGAGAAAGGAGCCTAAAGTAAGGGGACTGAGGAGGAACGACATCGCACTAACTGCTATAACCATGAACAAATAAGGATTCTATAGGGGAGTCGATTTTATAATTGTCGATTAAGACTAAAATTAAGTCCTTGTTTCTAGTTTATCAATAACTCAAGTTGTCTGAGTCTCGGCTACAAACTGGGCAACACCAAGATATTATGCGATTAACTACGGGAGTGCAATTCCCAAAATTATTTTAACAACTATCAACTCAAAGACTTGTGCAAATTCCTCATTTTCCTGAAGCTAATCATCCTCTGGTAAAGTCGCTATTTCATCACAGTGACCATGAACTACTGACTTTGTTTCAGCGCCATCCAGATGCTGGAAAGTATTTTACGGTGATTTTTTGCCGTTATAGCCCCATAGTGTATACCTTAATTCGGCATTCGGCGCGATCGCCTGTGCAAGCAGATTATCTGTTTGCCCTCACCTGGCGACATATCTATTACGAACTCGGTGGACTAAATTTAACCAGCCCTGAATCAGGTGAGCCAGCCTTAACCATGCAAAATTGGTTAATTAATATGACAGCTTTCTGTATTAACGAAATTAAGCTACCACCCACAGAAGCAATTCATTATTCTCTGCAAGCGACTTCACCACCGTTATGGTGCTATGTACAACAGGCATTAGACCAACTACCCCCTGTTTTACGATTAATCGTGTTAATGTCTCAAACTTTCCACTGGAGCGAAACAAGAATCGCTGCCTATCTGCAAGCCGAAGGAGAAGCGATCGCTCCCAACGAAGTAGCCAATTTTCTTCAGGAAGGCTATCGTATGCTAGAGGACAAATTACCCACAGATATCCGCGCCATATACTTTGGGGAAGATTTAGCTCAATCCTAGCTTAAGTGTAAACGCGTATATTGTTTGTCTTCAATTTATAAACTTAAAACTTCTTCTTAGACCTTCTACTTAAACCCGCAACTTTACGGGTAATTTTTATGAAACAACGGCTTGTATTTCCAAGGCAATTAGTTTGTGTAGGTGTGATTTCTCGTCCCCAAGTGTTTTTACACAGCTTTTTACTGTTTACTTTTTTGCTGAGTCCTATCGCTGCTGGTGCGGTTGATATTACGCAACAACTCCACCGTCCTTTAAATAGTTCTGTTGGGCGACAATCAAGAGATGAAGCAGATAGCCTACTACGTATCGGTGAACAACAATATGCTTCAGGATATGCCGATAAAACAATTGCATCTTGCTTGCAGGCACTAGAACTATATCACTCAATTGGCGACCTAAAAGCACAAGGTCTGACTTACAATTTGCTTGCAAAGGCTTATATCCAGATTGATAGTCCAAAAGAGGCGGAAGACGCTTTACGACGAGGATTAGCGATCGCTCGTGATACGAAAGACTTCCAATCTCAAATTTTTGTGCTAAATAATATCGGTACATTTCTCCTGCAACAAGGAGAAGTTTCTGCTGCTGGTAAAACAGTTGAAGATGCACTCGCAATTGCTCACGGTGTCAAAAACATTGAAGGCGAAGGACTGTCTTTGAGCAATTTGGGTTTGGTAACTGCTAGGTTGGGAGATTACAACAAAGCGATTAAATTGTATGAAAATGCCTTAATTTTCCGCCGTCAGACTGGTGATGCCATCGGTGAAGCAAATACCCTGAATAATTTAGGTGATGCCTACCGAGCATCGGAAAATTATCAAGATACCATTGCTACCTATGGTGAAGCGATGCGGACAGCTAAAACCAACCGCGATCGCATTAATGAATTACGGGCAATTGACGGTTTAGTGAAAGCTCACTCTGCTATTGGACGCTACGAGAGAGCCTTTGATTTACTAGAGCAACGTTTAGCACTCGCTAAAGAATTGCAAAATTTGCGAGAAGAATTAAAATCTTTTGAGTCTTATGCTCAATTATATAAGCAACAAGGTAATTACCTCACTGCTCGTAATTTTTACGAAAGGGCGATTATACTGGCGCGGACATTGGAAGACAGTAAGCAAGAAGTGCAATTGCTAGATCAGCTAACTAAAATGCTTCAGCGAAAATAGGGGCATAAATCGCCCCTACTTTCGTACTTAATTTGATTAATTTAAGAAGACTGAACCGTTTCGCTCAATTCTCATAGCACTTCTACCCTGTGCTGCATTCGTGGCTTCGTTAAATCTAACTTCTAAGTTTCCTGGCTCTGAAGAAGCTTGTGGAGTCACTGTCAACTGTCCACCATCTTCTCGTTCAAATGTCACCGTTACTGGTGCCCTTAAACCTTGCAATATTACATTTGACTTACCTTGTAGCGATCGCGGTGCCGTATCGCCAATCACTTGGAAAGTTACATTAGCCGCAGTGTCATTTACCAACTTGATATTAACTGTACCATTTGCCAGTGCGATCGTCGCGCTGGGAGTTTGCCGTGGTTGTAGTTGTCGTGGTTGATCGGTCGAAACCGCCCCTGGTGAGGGCTGTTGAGTTTGATCTCCAGGGGCTGGGCGTGGTGGTGTGACACCTGTTTCTGGAGATTCACCGCCGACACCCAATCTTGTTTGCTCTTGTGATGGGTTAGCAGAGTTAGGAAGAAGCCCTTGAGCAGCTAGTCTTTGAGTTAGTGCATTCGGAGGACATCCTTGCGGTACCACAACCCGACTATTATGTGGTTCTTCGTAGAAAATTCTCGGACAGGGATTAATCTTCGGAGTAGATTCTTGTCCTACTGATTGTTGTGCTATTGCTTGAGGAATTACTGGCAGACTAATCATTAATCCACCACAAATAGCACCAAATAACTCAGCAGACTTACGAAAATTTGGCGACTTCATATTTATTATTGACTCCTGATCAAATTGAATTTTTCTTTATTTAAAAATTTTCAACCAGCAAATTTAATTAGTGGCTAATCTGTTATCTAAACACCTAGATTTTAACAATATAGTCAAGCTTTGTTCTCTAGCTAGAGGTTTAGAAATAATAGATTAGCAGACATAAATATCTCATTCTAAAGTTTCAAATTAATGGCTAAATCTGCAATGGTTGCCATAAAAATTAGTAAATAAATTCACTTATCTGCATCTGTCACAGGAAACAATTGTTGAATTTGCGATTTAAGACTCAAGAGTTATCGGTAAAGTCACAGTAAACGTTGTGCCAATGCCTTGGGTGCTTTCAACTTGAATATGACCCTGATGATGTTCGACAATAGCTTGAGCGATCGCTAATCCCAATCCTGAACCAGTAGCACTGGCTGTAGCTGTATTCCCTGTTGTATGAGTCCGTGCCGGATCTACCCGATAAAAGCGGTCAAACAAGCGTGGTAGTGCCTCTGCTGGGATTCCAACTCCGGTATCACTCACCTTAACTTGCAACTGGGCACTGGTGTAACGTAGTCCAGAAACTCGATTTATTCCCTCTACCCGCGCTAATTCAACTTTCACCCGTCCGCCAGATGGAGTGTAATGCAAGGCATTAGCAATTAAATTTGTGAATAGCCGTACCAGTTGATCCCAATTACCCACAAAGGTAAACCAATTTTCCAGTAATTCAGGGTTAGTTTCAGAGGCAGGAGGATCAACTAAGTCTAGAGAAAGGGCGATTTTTTTTTCAGGGACTAACAATTGTTGTTCTTCAACCACTTCCATCAGCAAGGCATCTAGCGGACAAGGTGAAAAAATATCTTTGCTAATCCCACTATCCTGTCGTGCTAAGAACAGTAAGTCATTGACTAATTTACCCAAACGCTGGGTTAAGCGTTCCACCACCTTTAACTGTTGCCGATACTGCAAAGAATTAGTCGTTTCTGTCTCTGCTAAATCCAAGTCAGCAAGGGCAACTTGCACATTTGTTTGAATTAAAGTAATCGGACTTCTAAGTTCGTGGGAAGCATCAGCAGTGAATTGTTTGAGGCGTTGATAAGATTCACCCACAGGTTCCATCGCTTTACCCGAAAGAAACCAGCCACTTGCCCCTACAGAAACCACCATTAAACCAATACCTAGCGCCAAATCAAAAATTAACTCACGACTCGGTTTAGTGACTTCAAACCAGGGATGACTAACACGCAGATATCCTAATACTTGCCGCCCTACTTCCACCCGTTGGGTAACTTGCCGTAATAACAATGCGGAATGGGGAGTAGGGAGTAGGGAGTTAGGAGTGAGGATATCATTTTTGCCTTTTTCTTTCTCCCCCTTAACTACGCGCACAGTTTCACCAGTGCGGTTCGCATGAATGGGAATATTTAGGGGTTCGGATAGCGTTGACCAAAGTAACTCACCAGTTGGACTAAACCATTCAAGGTCGATGTGGTCATCTTCTACGGTGTCGGCATTCTCAGGAAAACTGGCTTCTAGATTATTAATGCGAAATTTATCTGTATCAGCATTAACTGGCTCAAATATGAGCTTAGATGCACAGGGGCTTGTTGTGAGACAACGCTCCACTATTTCCACTACATGGTTAAGGGTATCGTCAATGCGCTCAATCAATGTACTGCGGACGTATAAATAAACGCCACTGGCAAATAGTAGTAGTAATACAGCAGTGACGGCAGTATACCAAAGAGCGAGACGGCGACGAGTAGCCTGGAACATATTGCAATACCGCGAAAAATGCTTTGGTTAAGCGATTTAGTAAAGAAAAACAGATATGGTATTATCGATTATTTCCCTTGAAAATACTCTTGGTCAGGATATAATCGGAAAATTTTATACTAAAATTCTCTAGAAAAATAATTTATTTTTTAACAATTAGCTTTAAAAAATTAAGTACTTTTACGCAGGCATCATCTTTTACCTAAGAGTTAAATTTTATTTGCAGTGAAGTTGGAAGGAGAAATGCAAAAGAACATTAAGAATTTCATAGCAACAAATAATACATAACTCTTTTCTGGATGAATTTATAAAGTTGTAACAAAATTACAATTGGCTACAAAAACTTTGAGCAACTTTGTAATGGCAATAACTTTCCTCATCTAGTACTTATTTCTCGCTGATATGAAGCAAGTTGACTGCTAACGAAAGACTAGAAAGATTCAGCAGTGTGTTTAAGACTTGAACCCTAGGTACAACAAATATCAGAATTTGAAATATTTAACATCAACTAATTCACATATAAACACTTAAATTCCGAAAGGAAAAACCATACTTCTGAATGGGTGCATAATCACGACACAGTTTAATAATTTGCCAGAAGTAACAAGAAATTTGTGGTTGATTAATAGCAATAAACTTGTATTAGTTGCAAAGCTATGAGTAATTTCAGCCAATACAAGTATTTACTTTATAAAAAATAATAGATAACTTATGCCAACTTATTCAGGATTCACCGATCCAGGAAGTACAACAGCCACAGCTTTAAATACTGCAACTTATATCGGTGGTTCTCTAACCAGTACAAGCAACACCTTTCAAGACTCTCTCAGCAGCCTTGATACAAACGATTACTATAAATTTACTCTTAGTAGTTCTAGTATAGTTACCTTAAGTCTAGATGGATTAGCAGCAAATAGTAATGCCAATTTAATCTTAACAGACAGTACTGGTTCAACCATTACTGCTCCTGGCTTGCCTGGTAATGCATCAGAAAATATACGTTTTACCCTTAATAACCAAGCTCCCAACACTTACTATGCCCGGATTTATTTAGTAACTGGGGCAGTTAGTACAACTTATAATCTCACTCTCTCAGCCGAAGCCATTCAAGATAGTGGCATCTCTGACAATACAATTGCACTGGCAAACACTAACAGAGATATTAGTGGATTTGTCAATGGTGGCAGCTACAGTGGAACTGATTTTGTAGCAAGTAGCGGCTTTGTTACAGATACTAGCGACTACTACAAATTCACCTTAAATAATAATGGCACTATTGGTATTAACCTCAATCCTTCAAGTGGGAATGCTGACATACAGTTGTTGAATAGCTCTGGACAATCTCTTCAACCTGCTGCCACTAGTACTCAAACAGGTACAAACCAAGATTCTATAAATCGTTCTTTAGCCGCAGGTAGTTACTATATCCAAGTCTATACAACCGCAGACTCGACTAACTATAATTTGCAGGTTAATTTTACCGCAGATGCCCCAGATCAAGGAGGAAACACTGTAGCAAATGCCACTGTTGTCAGTCTTCCTGCCACTATCTCAGATTTAGTCAACACTATTGATACTCAAGACTATTACAAGTTCACTCTCAACTCAACGGCCTTAGTTGATATTGGGTTCACATCACTCTCAGCAGACGCTAATTTAACACTGCAAGACCAAAATGGTAATAGCATTGTTCCAACCACTAACCAATCAGGAACAACCCTAGATACAATTCGCCGCAGCTTAAATCCTGGTACTTACAACATCTTGGTAACTCGTGGTGCTGGTACAGCAACAGCTAACTATACTCTAAGTGCGGTTGCACAAACCATAAACCCAGACCAAGCTGGTAACACTCAAGGGGCAGCCCAGAATTTAGGTACTTTAAACGGTTCTATTTCCCGCAGTGAGTTTGTGGGCAGCATAGATTCTGATGATTACTATAAGTTCAATCTTAATACCAGCAGTTCCTTTAATCTCAGCCTTTCTGGCTTGAGTGACAATGCAGATGTACGGCTATTCAACAGCGTTAATACACAAATAGCGATATCTAATCAAACCGGAAATAGCAACGAAACTATCAGCAATCTTTCCCTGAGTGCTGGTACATACTACATTCGGATCTATCCTTCTGGTTCAGCCGAAACCTTCTACAACTTGGGTATAACAGCAGAGCCACAAGCCCAACAACTGGAAATAAATCTTGGTCTTGGTAGTTCTGACCCTGATAACTTGACCACTTGGAATAACGCTTTGTACTTTACTGCCAATGATGGTACTACAGGTATTCAACTATGGAGGAGTAATGGAACTACAAACACCCGCATTACTAATGCTAATGGTTTTAATCCTGATGATCTGATTGTTTTCAATAACAAGTTATACTTCACTGCTACTAACAGCACTTTTGGTACAGAACTTTGGGAGTACAATGGCGCGTCTCTAACTAGGATTAGTGATATTAATCTGAATGCTGGCAGTTCTAACCCCAGTAATCTTACCGTCGTTGGTAACAAACTTTTCTTTGTAGCAGTTGATAGCAGCAATACCAAAAAGCTGTGGGTTTATAACAGCACAAGCGTCAGTTTAGTAGATATTAACCCCGGTTTCAGTAATTCTCAATCACCTACTTTCGTTGCTTTTAATAGCAAGCTCTTTTTCACAGCCAAAAACAACACTGAGCTTTGGTCAACTGATGGCACTATAGGTGGTACGCAAGTTATTAATGTCGGAGGAACTACTCAATCATATCCTGCACACTTTAGAGTAGTTGATAGTACACTCTACTTCACTGCCAGCAATGGTACAAGCGGTTTTGAGGTCTGGAAATACCAAAGTGGTACAACAGCTAGCTTGCTGAAAGATATTACACCTGGTAACAATGGGTTCGCGCCGACATATTTGACAGCTGTTGGTAACACTTTGTACTTTGTGACAGATAGCGATAATGACTTTAACTTGGAACTGTGGAAGAGTGATGGAACATCTAGCGGAACCGTCAACATCAGAACTAATGGACAAGCACCTAATGTTGGTTTAGGGTCTTTCTCTCTAACTGCTGTTGGTAATATTCTCTACTTTGTTGGCAACGACCCAGTAACTGGTCTAGAATTGTGGCGAACTGATGGCACAGATGCCAACACAGTAGTTGTCAAAGATATTTGGGCTGGCACAGATGGAAATAACCAGCCTAATAACAGTATTCCCACTAGTCTCGTTAATTTCAATGGCACCCTGGCTTTTGCTGCTTCTAATGGCAGTAACAGGGAGATGTGGTTCAGTGACGGCACAACTGCCAATACTCGTAAGGTTAGCAACATTAACGCTACAGGAAATGCTAACCCCGGCAGGCTGACTGTCGTTGGTACACAGCTGTTCTTCACCGCCAACAACGGGACTAACGGTACAGAATTGTACGTGCTTTAAACAGGAGGTGATTGCTCATAACAAAGTCCATATAAGAATAAGCCAAATTTAACTGGTTGCAGTTTCACTAAAATTTCAGCCATTTGTAGACAAACTATCGAGTCAACGAGATTTGCTAACGGTCAACACAAAAAATAGGGAATGTTTTCTAATATGAAGAACAAATTTTTAGCTCTTGCTGCTTTTAGTACTGCTATTCTAGGTGGTGCAATTCTTTCTGCCCCTGCTAACGCTCAGATTGCTCAAGGTACTGAAACAGAGACTATCAACGTTGATGTCACTGTCCCAGAAATTCTGTTTTTGAGAACTATCACAACTGCTACTGTACCCATTCTTCCAGCAGATTTAGTTGGTGGAGCAGGAGCAGCATTATTAACTGCAAATGGTAGTACTCCCGCAGCCTACACAGGTAGTGACCAATCTATTGGTAATACTCTTAGTACTACATCTCCCTTTACACTGGCCGCGGCACCTGTAACCAAAACTATTAGCAATGCCTATATCGTTTGGTCTAACAGTCCCACAGGAAACTATTCAGTCGGAATTACACCTGCTGGTTTTGCTGGTATTACAGTTGCTGTTAATCCTGCTTCAGTTGGCGTAAAACCTGCTCTAGGCTTAGTTCACGCTACTGGAAGTAACATTGATTTAGATGTCACATTAGCTGATACACAGGCGGGAACCTACTCAGGTACTTTGGTTGTTGATGCTTTCAGACCGTAACTAACCTTTCTCTGGGTGACAGAGGGAGGAGAAATCTGACTCAAACCTTGGCAAGCAAAAGACAGATTGCTCTCTTTCTGCTGACGTAACTCAGTAAACTAGTTAACTTTTTGAATATCTCCTCAATTCCCTAGAAACTGGGGGGATATCTACCATATTAAATCCATTAGCAACGAAACTCAGTAAAGATTTGACCTGTATACATGATTTGAATGTGAACGATTTAGCAATATGTCATGGCATCCAACTAAGAGTTGCAAACGTTACCTACTAAATTCCATAGCTGCCAGTATAGCTATGTTAGGGTATCCACCAACACCAACTGTGGCACAATTCATTCCTACAGTTGAACCCACAGAGATTTACCAGTTAGCGACTCCCCAAAGGCTGAGAATTCCTCCCATCTCACAGTCAGAAATTTCTGTGACTGCTAAAAGTGAGTCAGTGAGTAATCCAGGAGATTTATTAGCACCTCCCCAATTTAATACTTTGATTGTTCGGGAATTTCCTAATATTTGGCAGATGCGTGTTCCTGTAGACCAAGTGAACTTACTTTATGCCACTTATGAGATGAAAGCCGAAAATGGCAGGAGTAACGCAATTAGCAGTGAACAGCGTTCTAATTCTGCGGTTCAAGTTGTTGTAGAGCCATTGCCCATAATAGAAATTTCTCGCGATCCCAATAGTAATACAGCTTTGGTACAAGGCGGATTCAGATTAAAAATGGACATTTCTGGTACCCAAGTTGCGGGTCAATATGCTGGGGAATTAGCGGTAGTAGTAGATCGCCGTTAATTTATGTACTTGAATTTAAAAAATAATTGCTTTATGGTGTGCTTAAAAGTGAAGAATTTAATCCCGATCTTGCCAAAATCAATAAATATTGCCTTGGGTGTAATCGGAGCATTAGCTCTAAGTATACCTCCTGCAATGGCAATTAATGTTGGTGTGAGTCCACCCAGATTTCACATAGATATGAACAGTAACAAAACACGTTCTCAAGCTGTTCGTGTTTTAAACCTTGATTCTCAACCAGTTGAGCTTAAGGTTTATGTACAATCGTGGATGATGAATGAGGAAAATAAAGTGCAAATAGTTCCTCCTAAAGAGCAATCTTTAGAGCAGTGGATTGTTTTTACTCCTTCTAGATTTACAATTCCACCTGGCGGCTCACAAACTGTTCGTTTCGCCATCCGTCCTAGAGTTAAGCCCCAATCCGGGGAACATCGGGCAGTACTTTATTTTGAAGAAATACCTCGGACTACTTCAAAAACTAAAGGTGTAACTTTAATTGGCAAACTAGGAGTTGCAATATACGGTTATGTAGGAGATATCAAGAAAATTGGTGTCTTAAATTCTGTAAGCGTAAATACTAAACCCAATGCTCTCAATGCCGTATTTGATATTTCTAGCCAAGGTAACGCATACGTACAGATGCAAGGTCAATATGCTATTTGGCCGGCTGCAAAATATCCAGGTGCTGAGGCGACAAAACCCATAGCTAATTTAGAAAAACCAGAGGTCAAAAAGCCTGGGCCCTTAGTGGATGTAGGGTTTTTACCTACAACACCAATTTTACCTGATAGCCGTCGTAGAGTTTTGCTACCAATTACTAAAAACTTACCCCCTGGTAATTATGTCTTGGATATAAATGGGGAACTAAATGGTGTAGCGATTAAAAAAGGCATACCTTTTACAGTGCCCATTAATGCTCCATTGGCTAATAATATCAATACTCCAACTCAGCCTGCTTCTCAAAAATTAAGGAATTCTCTCAAAAATCCTCAGCATCGCAGATAAACTATTACACATTTAAATTGCGTTAATTGGTCTAGGTAAGATTCTCGCTCCACGAGTTGGATGGAATTTAAATGTGCAAATTGAATGTGTTTTAGCTTTTGTAAATGCAATAGCTAAAGCTTTACTAAATAAGTTTTTTATTTTCTCAGCAATGATTTGTAGCCGGGAAGTTTCTTCGGCTACCCATACAAATTTGTGTACTTCAGTTTATGCTCTACTTATGCTCTACCAACCTTCATTATCTCCTCCACCAATTACAATTATACAGTCAGAGAATGGTTCTTGTAAAACGCAGTCAGATACCCGCATTAGTCAAGAACATAAAATATTTGCCGGAGCAATTTCAACTCCTTCACCACCAGAAACATTACCACCTGAGTTTTCCACGGATAAATCACAGGATTCTTGCAAGGTAGATAATGAAAACATTACAGCTAGTAACATAACTACTGAAAATGCTTTAGATTCTGACACCAAGCAACTTAGTCAACAGGTTGTAGCTCAAAGTATCACACCCTCAGCAGCGTCTCAGCATTCAGCTATTCGTGACATCAAAAGTACTCTAAGAGATATCAGAAATGCTGCTCATAATCATGATGCAAAAAATTCGATGTCTCCTGACAAGGAACAGAAAATTAACAATACTATAGTTATTCCAAACTCTACTAGCAGTGATGTTTTAAAAAGCTCAACAGGTAAGAATAATCCTCCGGTAAATCCTCCTATTAATAATATCTTGGCCGAAGCTAAAAGTTTATTGTTGGGAGTATTCATTAATGGACAAGAAGTTGGAAGTTTAGAAGTTATTCCAGAGGAAGGAAAATTATTAATTCCACTGTCTGATTTTGCCCAAATTGCTGGATTTACGGTTGAGAATAGTGATGTCGGAAAAACCCAACTGAAAACACCTTTAGGTATAGTAACTGTTACAGAGTCAGACTTAAAAAAAATCAATGGTATCACCTATATTCGTGATACTTTTTTAAAAGAAAAATTACTTACCGAGATAGAGCTAAAAACTTCAGATTTAGCTTTGAATGTTGATTTACCTTGGCGCAGAGGCAGTGGAGAATCGAGCAATCAGGCAATTGACCTCAAGCCTGAAGTTAGACCTCCTAGCAGTGGTTTATCTAATTTCCGGCAAGAGTTAAATTATTACAGTAATTCTGGTAATACAAACTGGCGTAGTTCTTCTCTTTTGGGTGGTCGTTTAGGAGGTGGTGCGTGGCGGTTACGTTTAGAGAATGATTTTGTTAACCAGCCCCAACTAAGTGAATATTTTTACTTTAAACGCTCAGGGCGAATGCTTTATCAAATAGGTCGCCAACAAATTGGGTTAAATCCTTTAGCTACTAATCTCAATTTGACGGGATTGCAGATTGGTTATACTAATCTACCTACCGACAGGTTTAATACAGGTTATAGTGCTAATGAGCTTCTACCAAGACGTTCCCAACCTATACAAACATTTCGCGGTGTAGTTCCCCCAGCCAGTTTTGTTCAGTTAAGAGTTAGTGGCGTTGTGATTGCTCAACGGCAGGTAGGACTAAGTGGAGAATACGAATTTGCAGATGTCAATTTGCCTACTGGTCAAAGTAATGATATTGAACTGTTTGTATTTGACCGCAATAATTTCAGTGTACCTACAGAAATTCGTTCTTTAAGACTCAATGCTTCCGATTTATTGTTACCATCTGGCGGTAATGTGCAGCTAGCTGGAATAGGGTTAACTGGTAACTATATCCAAAATAATTTATTGGATGATTTTCCTTCGACTCAATCAGGTCAGCTCGCTGGATTTTATCAGATACGCCAAGGTATATCTGATAATTTAACATTGGAAAGCTCTGCACAATTATTACCTGATACGACACAAGTACAGGCAGGTTTTGCTTGGCGTTTGGCAAATCCTGTAATTTTATCAGCGAATGCTGGTACTTCTAACGGTGAGTTAGGTTATGCGGCTAATTTGGATATTCAGTTGGAGCGTTGGCAAATTTTAGGAGTTTCTGAATTATATCCAACAGGCTATTTTAGCAGCAGTAACGATCGCTTACGCGATCGCAAGAATAATGCTCTAGATGTCAGATATAAATTCAGTAACAACCTTAGTCTAGGCTTTATTGCCCGCAGTTACCAAAACCAAAGTGATTCGAGTAATTACATTCTGCCGACTTTTTCATTCCGCCCATTGTCTAACTTGTCTTTGAGAGGTACACCAGATTATTTTGGCAACTATTCATTCAACGCCTTCTACCAACCAACAAGAAATAGCAGACTATCTTTTAACTCTTTTGGTGATGTCTATTCAACAGATTTTGGCTATAACCTAAGCCGTGATTATCTAGTATCCTTCGGGACTGAATCGGGTGGTGATTTAGCAACTCGTTACACTTTGGGACTGAATTATAGCTCTCCTAGCCTTTATGGTTTGAGTTGGCGGTTAGGATTAGGATATAGAGATGGAGAAGTTGGGCCGGTTGTAGGTGCTAGTATGCGGATAGTGCCAGGATTATTCGCCTCAATTGATTATCAAGGCATCCCCTCTAGAAATAGAAACATTCTTGGTGGCATTGGGGACGATCGCCTGACCATATCCTTAGTATCAGATTTATCATTTGCTGGCGGTAGAGTGTCACCGGCTGAATATAGCTCAGTTACTAAAGACAGAGGAGCGATCGCTGGACGAATGGTTGTTCAAGGTGGCAGAAATGGTGCAGACCTTGGTGGCGGTACTATCAATGTTTACGATAACCGTGGTCGTAATGTGGGTGGAGCTAAAATAGACGCTCAAGGTAATTTCTTTGTTGGTAACTTGCGAGAAGGTGTCTATGTAATTGCACTAGACCCAGACGAATTACCAATTGAAGTTGCTGTGCATAAAACTTCTATAGTTGCGGAAGTAGCAGGTGCAGCTGTGACTCAATTAGATTTCCCCGTTAGATTAGAATATGGTATGGCAGGCAAAATTACTGATGTGGCAGGTCAGCCAATACCAAATGTGGAAGTAGAACTAGTTGATGCTCAAGGTAAACGAGTAGTGTCATCTGTGACTGATCAATTTGGTCTTTACCGCCTAGATGCTGTTCCCGTTGGTAACTATACATTGCGCGTTCCTGTTCAAGATGGCATCGCCAGCAGCAATACTTTACCAAAATTAGAAGTAGCAATTAATAAAGAGTTTATATACGACCAAAATCTGCAATTACCGATTGCCGCAGCCGCTAAGGAAACTCAGGAGAAAAAAGAAACTCAAGAAAAATAAGTTTTTAAGATTTTTCTAAAAGCGACAATTAGGGACAAACCGCTTCACTTGGATGCCCGATTTAATTTACCATGTGTATTGTTCTCCAACTGTGTGGGCTACATCTGGCTACCCTAAGATCGTTATGGCAAAATCTAAAAAAAGCGCCAATCCCATCAATTTAAACGATCCACAATATTATCTTAACCGAGAGTTAAGCTGGCTACAATTTAATGCCAGGGTGTTACATGAAGCCTGTGACGATCGCACGCCGCTTCTCGAACGCCTCAAGTTTTTGGGAATATTCAACTCTAATTTGGATGAGTTTTTCATGGTGCGTGTTGCTGGTTTAAAGCAACAAGTAGAGGCGAAAGTCAGCCTGTTAACTCCCGATGGTCGGACACCACAACAACAGCTAGATGATATTAGAACTACTCTGATTCCTCATGTAAAAAAAGAGCATCAACATTTTGAACAAGTACTTCGTCCTCTACTAGCAAATCATGGCATCCATATTCTGGATTACATAGATTTGAATCAAAAACAGCGAACTCATCTCAACCATTATTTTGAGGAACAAGTCTTTCCAGTCTTGACTCCTCTGGCTGTTGATCCTAGTCATCCTTTTCCTTTTATTTCTAATCTCAGTCTGAATCTGGCTGTTGTGGTCAAAAACCCAGACACCGAAGAAGAATTCTTTGCCAGAGTTAAAGTCCCCAGTGTTCTCCCACGATTTTTACCGATACCCCCAGAGTTGGGAGACCAAAATAACGGCAAACCTGCTCACTGGACTGGAGTACCTTTAGAACAAGCGATCGCTCATAACTTGGAATCTCTATTTCCAGGGATGAATATTCAAGAATATCATCCGTTCCGCATTACCCGTGATGCGGATTTGGTCTTAGAAGAAGATGAAGCAGATGATTTATTGTTAGCGATTGAACAGGAATTGCGAAAACGGCGGCTAGGTGGGAGTCCAGTCCGGCTAGAAATTCAATCCCAGACTCCTGAAATAGTGCGATCGCGATTATTGCATGATTTGGAATTAACAGAGAGCGATCTCTACGAAGTAGACGGTCTTTTGGGACTGCGGGATTTGATGTCTTTTATGGCCTTGCCATTGCCGGAACTCAAAGATCCACCACGCCAATCTGTTGTACCATTACGCTTGCAAAGGCTGAGGGAACCGAGTTTAGATCCAGATACGCTGGAAACGGACGAAGGAAAAGACTTTTTTGCTGTGATTCGGGAAAAGGATTTGTTAGTACACCATCCCTATCAATCCTTTTCGGCTACAGTGGTGCGCTTTATTACCCATGCTGCCTACGATCCGAATGTTTTAGCCATCAAGATGACCCTTTACCGGACTTCTGGTGACTCGCCCATAGTTAACGCCCTAATCGCCGCCGCCGAAAATGATAAGCAGGTATCTGTACTCGTGGAATTAAAGGCGCGATTTGATGAGGAAAATAATATTTACTGGGCAAAACGACTAGAAAGAGTTGGAGTTCATGTAGTCTATGGTTTAGTGGGGCTGAAAACCCACAGTAAAACCGTAATGGTAGTACGGCGGGAAAAAGATCGAATACGCCGCTACGTGCATATTGGCACTGGTAACTATAATCCTAAAACGGCACGGCTGTATACAGATTTGGGATTGTTTAGTTGCCGTGAAGAATTAGGTGCTGATATCACAGATTTATTTAATTTCTTGACAGGATACTCCCTGCAAAAGTCTTATCGAGAATTGCTGGTTGCACCTGTGAATATGCGCGATCGCTTTTTGGCACTAATTCACCGCGAAATTGAAAATGTTCAAAATGGATTTTCTGGACGCATTGTTGCCAAAATGAATTCCCTAGTCGATCCAGAAATTATCGCCACATTATATGAAGCTTCCCGCGCCGGAGTGCAAATCGACTTAATTATCAGGGGCGTTTGCTGTTTGCGTCCAGGACTCAAAGATATTAGTGAAAATATTCGCATTATCAGCATCGTCGGTCGCTTTTTAGAACACTCTCGCATTTATTATTTTCATAACAATACACAGGAGGAAATCTTTATTGGCAGTGCCGACTGGATGCGCCGCAACCTAGATCGTCGAGTCGAAGTAATTACCCCAATAAAAGACCCAGATATTGCAAAAGATTTGCAAGAAATTATGGGAATTATGCTTGCAGATAATCGCCAAGCTTGGGAATTACAAGCCGATGGCACTTACATTCAACGCCGTCCTTATGATGATTCTCCAGAAGCCAATTCACAAAAAATTCTTATGAATATGGCATTACGCTCAACTGGCGTAACCTCAAACTTAATTGATTAAAAAATAAGTACTTTAATTTTGACAACTATCTAAACTTAGATAACTTTTAAAAGTTATCTAAGTTATTTGTCATCGGTTCACACAAAATTCATGAATCAAGATTCCAAATTCAGAATGAATTCCGATCAAAAAGCAGATAGCATAGGGATAGCGAGTCCGCTTACCCCTGCGGCGATCTTCTTAGCAAAAGCGTCTCGTAAAGAGCATCAAGATTACTGATTTCTAAATTCTGAATTCTTCTTCAATCACCCATTGGATAGAGTTAGTGCTGGCACGTGTTCCCATAGACTAGAGAGGTTATTCTGAATAAATTTGTCTTTCCCCTCAATGTTAATGTTATCCTGTGAGCTTTCTACCTTGCGTGTTCTAGTAGTTGATGACCATGAACTGACTCGTCTAACCTTACAATTGGTTTTTTCTTGTCAGGAGAATATTCAAGTAGTAGGTTTAGCTAGTAATGGTGAAGAAGCTATAGAAATGGTTAAACGTTGTCATCCTGACGTAATTGTTCTAGATTTACAAATGCCAGTCATGGATGGCTGGAGCGCGTCTAGCCAAATTAAAGCTATATCTCCGAACACCCAAATCCTTGCTTACTCCTCAGTAGAAGACATAAGTTTTCAAGGAACTAAGGCAATGTCTAGCTTTGATGACGTTTGCAAGAAAGATGTAGCAACAAGCGAACTGATTGCTTTAGTTAGGCGGTTAGGTCAGCGTGCAAAAGATGATTCAGTTGCAGGATAAATTGATACAACTATGCTGCTTCGTCAGCTCAGGCTTAGTTAAATTCTGGGGATTTGAGAATATTATAGTATTGCGGAGCGTCGGTATTAGCTGAAGTTTACAGTTAAACCGACGCATTTATGCTATTTTCTACTCTACCGGAATGGTGCGTTTAAATTCATCAATTAATTCATCTAGTTCTTCCAAAGCCTGATTTACGTCAACTCTCAATGTTCCCAAGTTTGGTTGCTCTAGCAGTCCTAATAGGTACTCGCGTTTACTTTGAACTGCAACAATTCGTTCTTTTATAGTCTGTAAATCCATTATTTTTTTCCATTTTTAACTAGCTTTAAATTTTAAGTTAACTCAAAATCCAACATTTTGGGGCACTATACTCTTAGTAGTCCACTACACTAACTGTCTTCTCTAGAAACTCCTCATGTCTCCCATACCCCTACTCAAAAGCAGGCTACGTGTAGCCTATCTAACATAAGAGAAGTTTTAAACTCAGTAAGCCAGAAGCTCTTGACTTCTCTTTGTGTGAGTCTTAACCTGGCAATTTTGAGTTGGTTGAATTACTAATCTCTGGGGATGATGTTCTTCCCTAATTTGTTACTCATAGCCGATGATAATAAAACTGAGGTATTAAGAATTTATACTAATTTAAGCTCATGCTACGCCAAATCTCTTTGGGAACACTCGGTTTAACTATCGGTGGCATATTAACCATTATGGGCTTCGTCGCCTATGCTGGTAATAATGCCACACTCAATCTTGTTGGATTTTTTTACGGTATTCCTCTATTGTTGGGAGGACTGGCACTAAAAGCTAATGAACTTAAGCCAGTACCCTTTACCCAAAATACATCACCGTCAGCATTGAAACTGCGGGAACAGCAAGCAACTGAGACTCAAAATAAAATTCGCAAAGATATCACTCGATATTGTTACGGTCAAGATGCTCATTTAGATACAACACTTTCTTTTCTGGGTTTGAGTCCCACAGACCAGGAACGGCCAACAGTCACAGGGTTACGAGAAGTAGAAGTTAATGGTAACTATGCCCTAATTTTAGAATTTGATTCACCGCTAATACCAATTGATGTATGGCAAAAAAAGCAGGAAAAAATGACTAATTATTTTGGGCCGGGATTGGAGGTTAAAATAACACAGCCATCTGAAAATACAATTGAGTTAGCGCTGATTAATACTCAAAAAGAGTCAATCGTCAGTAGTCAATAGTCAGAGACAAAAGTTATTGTTACCAAAACTTTATGGCTTGTCGTTACCCACATTTTACTTAAGTTCTCGACAAAGAAACCCTCTCTGTACTTAAGTTAACTGAAATTTTCACTTTCACAGGGGATAGCATCAACCTAAGTAGAGACGCGAAACTTTGCGTCTCTACACGCCTAAAAATTGCCACGGATGATCATTAAGTCAATTGTATTGCTGTATACAGCATTGACTCGTTTTTTTACTACTAACCAAAAAGTTATTTTTCTAAACGAACTGCATACCATTGTAAATATTGCCCAGGGCCAATATCTAATTCACAGCCGGTGTCGAGTAAATATTGTGCTTGAGCTTCCACAGTATCAAAGTTTTGCAAGTCAGGTGGTAAATCTTGAATTATAAGTTGCTGGAGAGTCGTTTTGAGCTTTTCTAATAACTCTGATTGTGTCAAAAATTGCTCTGGCTTATTTGTTTCTAAAAGAACAAAGTGATCTTGCTGATACATTAATGAATCTGGCATTTTAAAGATTTTGTAAATACAAATGGATTTTTTTTTGTAATAACGTCGGGTTATTTTTGTAGTCAAAGAAGGGGTATTCTATGTATTTTAACTGCTTTCTGTGCAGTACTAATAGGATTTAGCTCTTTAAGATATCCAGCTTAGTTTAGTATATCTAATATATAAACTTAACTACTAAATTACTGTTTTTTAGAATAAAAAATCGATTTTTAACTTAACTAAATATAGTTAATCGGATGAAATAAGAATTTTTACTTAATTTATTAACTCAAAGTGATTAGACAATAAAATTTTGAACTAAGTTAAATCTTCATTTTATGTAATTCTACTGAGTTTTTATCCCCACTTTCCAATAGACTAAAGACATTTAAGTCAAGTGATATTAGTATTTAATATTAGCTATAGCAATCAAAATTTAAACGTAAGAAAATACGTAGATTAAAAATGCGTATTTTAAAGCCTTTCAGGGATTTTATCTCTCACGAATGATTTAGGGCTGCTATATTTTCTGAACGTACTTTGACAACTGCTTTTCTCTATTTCGCTAAGTTTATAAACTAATTAATTAAGGTGCGTATTTGCAATTTTCAAAAGAATTGCAATTTAACTTTAACAATGGGGAAATATAAAAGCAACACTTCCTCCCATAACCATAGCCGAACAAAAAGGTAAAAATTGCCTTCGCGTTCCAATTATAGATTGTCTATGCAACTTAGTTATCTACCGCTTGCTTGGCTCAAGAACATTGAGCAGTCTATTGTCAAAAAACAGTTGATTGTGAAGCCAGACACACCTTTGCCGCAAATTCTGGCATTGATGAAAAGAGCGATCGCTCCCATGCGATTGAGTTGCACAGCCTTTTTCAGAATAATCCTGCAAGTGGAAGGCAACTCATGTCAGGCATAAGCTCATTTTCTGTTTCTAAACAACCACCACTGATTCTAGTGGCTGATGATGACAAGACTATCCGAGTGTTGTTGCGTAAAGCTATGGAACAAGAAGGTTATCGAGTGGTTGAGGTCAATGATGGTAAGCAATGTTTAGATGCTTACGAGACTATCAAACCGGATATAGTTTTGCTAGATGCTGTAATGCCTGTGATGGATGGCTTTACCTGCTGTAAGCAATTGCTCCAAATTGCCAGGAATAATTTAATCTCAGCTCTTGCAACCTTTGATACTGACTCGGCTCTTAACAATACTGTCATCTCCAAAATATGGGAGCGCACTCCGATATTGATGATCACATGCTTGGACGATGAGGAATCTGTAAACCGTGCTTTTGATGCTGGAGCGACTGATTATGTTACTAAGCCAATTCATTGGCCTGTATTGCGTCAACGATTGCGCCGACTGCTACAGCAAGCACAAGTATACAAACAATTAGAGGCAGCAAACCAAGCTTTGCAGCACCTTGCCAATGTAGATGGCTTAACTGATTTGGCTAATCGTCGTCGCTTTGACGATTATCTTAATACTCAGTGGATTAATCTTGCCCAAGAGGAATCTCCTTTGTCAATGATTTTGTGTGATATCGACTATTTTAAATTTTATAACGATAAATACGGCCATCCTGCTGGAGATGTCTGTTTACAAAAGGTGGGTGCTGTCTTAAATCTGAAGGCGCAAAAACATCAAGATTTAGTAGCGCGTTATGGTGGTGAAGAATTTGCTGTGATTATGCCATACACCCATGCATCTGGTGCAATTCACGTGGCCGCAACCATACAAGCGGGAATCAAAGATTTGCAAATTGCTCACGCCGGGTCTGCTGTGAGTCAGCATGTCACGCTAAGTATGGGTGTAGCAACTGTTGTACCTACTTGGGAATCCTCTCCTTCAGATTTGATTGTGCGAGCAGATAAAGCGCTCTACGAAGCAAAGGCAGGGGGGCGCGATCGCTTTATCTCAAGTTTTTAATTGTCATTTGTCATTTGTCATTTGTGAATATCCATTGCTTAAGAAGGATAAACTGGCAGCGTGAAGTGGAACCATGCTCCGTTATTGGGGGCAGAGTCTACCCAAATTTGGCCATAGTGTGCCAGGATAATGCGTTGGCATAAACAAAGACCAATGCCGTAACCTTCTTTACCTTCATCCCGTTGTAGGCGGAAGTGGTTTTCAAAGATGCGATCGCGATTCTCTACAGGAATACCAGGCCCAGTATCGCCAATACTAAACTGAACTTTTTGGGTAGTGCGGTGCAATCCCGAAACGCTAATCTTGCCACCTTCTGGAGTATATTTGATGGCATTATCTAACAGATTCACTAGCACTTGGCGGATGCGTTCTGGGTCAGCATATACATAAGGTAAGTCACTAGGAATATCTGTTTCTACTTCTTGGGATTTGGCGGTGTAGCGATCGCACAATTCTTCGAGTACATCTAAAAAGACTTTACCTAGTTGTACCTTTTGTGGTAGTAGGGGAAACTCTGTATCTTTTCCACGACCTACTTGCAAAAGGTCAGTAATCATTCGGTCAATGACCTTAGTTTGATTGCGGGCTTGTTTTAATAAATGTGCTGTCATCGATGGCTTGAGGCGCTGGAATTCCCCTGTCTCTAGATTGTAGTTAGATTGGAGAGTTTCCATTGCGATCGCCGCAGCAGTTAGGGGATTACGGAGATCGTGCGCCAGCATCGCAATCACCCGGTCTTTAAACTGTAGCTGCTCTTGGAGGTTATCTTTTTCCTGTTTCAAGCGAAAAATTTCGTCTGAGAGTCGGATTAGTTCAGCAGAAACAGCAACTGAATGGATAGTGGATTTGGGTAATGTGCCCCGACCATTGTCGTCCATGTGTTCTTGCAAGTCTTCCTGTAATTTTAAGTAAGCGTCTACAGCGACTTGCCAGCGAGGCCACCAGTTTTTCAATTGCGCTATGATATTACTCCCAGCCAAAACCTGTCGTGGTTCAGGATGGATTTTGATTAAAGCTGGCGTTGCTACCAACTTAAAGTGTTCTGCTAAGTAAGGTTGTTGTCCAACATCGATAGTTTGAACTTCAAAAGTATACTCAGCCTGCAATTCTTTTAAGTAAGCACGTATTCGCTGCACCTGTTGGCGGGACTTAGGTCGTCCATCGACAAAAAGTAACAGCTGGAGTGGAGCTTCAGAATAAATAGGCTGATCCTGGGAAACTTGCATGTAATCGTGTTTCAGCACTGGTAACAACCCGGTGACGCTTTACAGAAAGTAAAATGGACTAACGGTTGTCGATGGTCGTTGTTTTGGTCTTCAATTTAATATCTATTTTAGATTTTCATACTGCTCTTAGTTCTGCATTTTTGACACTAAATATATCTTTTTCAGCCTTTTGCCCATTTTTGACTAACTTCATCTCCAAGAAACACCCAAGCTCCTTGAATATAAGCCTTAGTTTGCCCTGAATGAAAAATTGTCGCTAGAGTTAGCAGGTGAAAGGTTTAATACTATGTCAAATCGGCTAGTAAAGCAGTATGTCAAATTGACTACTCGCTTTCAACAAGCGATGCCTACGGCGGGCAAAGCCTACGCTCAACTAAACGCAGATGCTAATTGTATCTAATCTATCAGGAAGCTGTTAACTGTTTAGACCAAGTTTGTGGAGAGAGGGTTTTTTCAACGCCAGTGCATCCAATGAAGTGTCTTGTTTGCCTCAACCCAATCATTATTAGGATTAGGAAAACAGCTATAGCTAACAACTATGTACTGCCTATATATAACTTACGAAGCGTACTCTGTGCCCAGCCTTCCTCAAAGAAGACCTGCCTATCTCAGGAGAATAGGGGATGGGTTGCCCTAAGACAACTTTTTGGATAACATCAGGGCGATACCTACGGCGATAAACTACGCACTTTTAGAGTCAGTACTTACTGCTTTCGAGGCTGCCAAGAAACTCTTGACTACAGCACAAGTAACATTTTCCCCAGAAAATCTATTTATAGAAATTAGGGAAACTGCTGCGACACTTGACTGCTTTGCTTATGACCCCAGTTGCCGAGAATAACGAACTTACGCTAAGTCCCTGGAATTGCTGAACACTGGCATTTTCCGGCTATTGCCTTATTCAGCTTACCATCGTCAGATGAATAATTTCCAGAATCGATTGTAAGCCAGCGTTAGCGAACTTTAATTGATTTCCCTCTTTGGGTGAGGCTAAGGGGGCTTTATTCCTAGTTTATCATCTTTAGGTGTTTAGCGTAGGCTTTGCCCGCCGTAGGCATCGCATTAAGTTCGTGCATCTGGAAGCAGATTAAAGCTTTTGGTAGCTAAAATGTTCTTTAACGAGTTCGCAATCAGTTATTTCCTCTGCCAATTGAATATTTAGAGAAATATCTCAAAAATGGATTCTCAATCTAGTAGTCTTGCCATATTAATTTTGAGCAGCACTAAACTGCTGACTACAAGCTCCCTTAACCTGTCCTAATCCCAGTGAGCTTAGAACCTCAAAATCATAAAACTCTTGTATAGCAAGTATTTCAGATTTATTTCCGTTTTTTTGCCAAAAATGTTAGTTTGCCAGAATTTTTGGGAACTCTATAAATAAGCATGGGAATTATAAAAACCTAATGGCTGTAAAACGAAGACAATACGGTAGCTTTTGCTACCGTTTACTCATTTTTAGAGATATTAATTAGGACTTACGCACGAGTTACGGAATAACGAACCACAGAGGCACAGAGGGTACGGAGAAATCAGAGTTTGAGAGATAATTTGCGTAAGTCCTATAATAAAGAAATTTACTAAGACAACGTGCTGAGTAGGTAGTGTCATTTGGTGATACTGAGAGGAAGGGAGCAAAAGAAGCCGGGGACAGGACGCAAGGGGGCAAGGGGTAAGGGATAGGGGCAGAATAAAAATTAGCTCTTTCCCCTCTACTCCCTGCTCTCTTCCCCTCTGCCTCTTCTGCCCAATGCTCAATTAATGAACAGTCTGCGCTAGGGTAGGAATTGAAACTCATTTGTGATTTCCTGTGCTTCCCTGTAAACGTCCAGCTGTATTTCTAATTTGGGCTGTTCTACTGACTTCCTTAACAGCCTGTGCTAACAGTCCAGTTGCCAAAAACCTTGAAGAATCTTTGGCGGCAGATCCGAAGCTGCAAAGCAATCCAGTTGTCTTTGGAGAATCTCAGAGTAAGCAACCACAAGCACAGCCAAACGATTCAACAGTTCAGTTACCAGCTGATTTTCCCAAAGATATCCCCCTATATGCCAATGCCAAACTAGAGGAAGTTATACCTGCTAGCGGTTCAGAAAATAAAACCTCAACTCGTTGGTTGAGTTCTGACCCTAGCAACTTTATCGCTAGCTTTTATGGCAACCAGTTTAAAACAAATAACTGGCAGATTTTGCAACAACCAACAGATGATGCGGGAGGTACTTTTGAGGTACGTCGTAACGATTTACTGTTGAAGATTTCCATTCAGCCTAAATCAGCTACTAACGCTACACCCAATCAACCCCAAACCGCCACAGAATTACTGATTGATTACGTACCAAATAGTATTGCTACGGCACAAACTACCCCAAATACAAATTCTAACGAAACTACTAACGTCGTTCCTCAACCAGGAAATCCACAGTTCATTGGCCCAGTACCACCTGCAAACTTGGCAGCACAGCCACAAAGTACGGCTAATAACCAAACAACTCCTACATCCACAACTGAATCTCAAGAATTCAGCGATCTGAATAAAGTACCGCAAGAATGGCGGCAACACATCCAAGACTTAGCCGCATTAGGTGTTTTATCCCTAGAACCAAAGGCAACTAAGAGTAATTCTACTACCACAAATAACCAGTTTGAACCCGGTAAAATTGTTACACATCGGGAATATGCTCGTTGGCTAATTGCTGCTAACAATGCTATGTATGCCAGCAATCCAGCTAAACAAATTCGCTTGGCATCAGAAAGCACTCAACCAGTTTTTAGTGATGTTACCGCAAAAGACCCTGATTTTCCAGCAATTCAGGGATTAGCTGAAGCTGGGTTAATTCCCAGTCCTTTATCTGGAGATTCCACAGTCGTTTTATTTCGTCCTGATGCACCCCTAACGCGGGAACAATTACTCTTGTGGAAATTACCCCTAGATACTCGCCAAGCTTTACCTTCTGCTAACTTAGATGCGGTAAAACAAACCTGGGGTTTCCAAGACGCAGCGCGAATTGACCCCAAGGCTTTAAGAGCAGTGCTGGCTGATTACCAAAATGGCGAGCAATCGAATATTCGGCGGGTGTTTGGCTATACGACTCTGTTTCAGCCCAAAAAACCAGTAACTCGTGCTGAAGCTGCTATGACTTTGTGGTATTTCGGCAGTCAGAGTGAAGGTGTTTCGGCAACTGAAGCTTTGAAGCTAAAGCGAAGCTAAAGCGAAGTTAAAGCGATGTCTACGAAGGGTTACGCCATTCTGTTGCGGTTAGTTTATCCGTAGCAGAAAAGTGGACAATGCCCAAGCTTTAGCATGGAAAATTTGCGATTTCTTTGTAATACACTGATTTTTTATCAAGAAAATGTAAATCTAAGTGTTTTCAGCGTTTTTACCTGTGTTTGATGAATTTTTGAGGCATAGTTAGGTAAAACAACGTAAATTAACTCAATATACGTACTTAGTTTGAATTAACTCAAAAAACAAATTGCCAGCGATCGCCTTTTCATTACTTTGAAACAAACTAAAAAATACCACAGGTAAAACAAATATGAAAAAACAAGCTGTAGCCGCAGGATTTGTTCTCTTATCTTTCATGTTACCGGTCAAGGCGAGTGCAGCGAGTTTTAGCAAATTTTACGTATTTGGCGACAGCCTTTCTGATACTGGCAATGTCTTCGCTGCTACTGGTGGTTTAGTCGCTCCGACAACAGCCATTCCCCAAGACCCACCATACTTTAAAGGACGTTTTTCTAATGATCAGGTGTGGGTAGACTACCTTGGAGATCAGCTAGGATTAACACCCTCTCCATACATTACTTTAAATCCTAGTATTCCTAACCAAGGGATTAACTTTGCTGTGGGCGGTGCTAGTTCTGGTCAAGGTAATGCTGTTGTTCCTAATGCACCCTTACCAGGAGTACTGGAGCAAGTCGGCTTGTTGACGCAACCCATCTTACAAGCCAATCAGAAGCTTGATCCAAATGCCCTCTATGCTGTGTGGGGAGGTGCAAATGATTATGTGTTTGGTCAAGCTACTAATACGACTCAAACAGTTCAGAATTTATCAAATGCAGTAGGGTTACTTGCCTCATCTGGCGCAAAAAATATTTTAGTCTTTAACTTGCCTGATTTGGGTAAGATTCCATTGGCATTCGCTACAGGTTCATCTAGCAACTTGACTGCTTTGACAAATGAGCATAATCAGGAATTAGCAGAGGAACTAGGCAAATTTAGCAATAACTCTGGTCTGAATCTAATCTCTGTCGATGTGTTTTCCTTATTTAATCAAATACAAGCAAATCCAGGAAAATTTGGGTTTCAAGATGTGACTACCCCTTGCGTAGTTGGGAATTTCCAGACAATCATCAGTGTATGCTCCCAACCAAACGATTATTTGTTCTTTGACTCCGTGCATCCAACAACAGGCGTTCATAAGTTAGTTGCAGATGCTGCACTGGCGGCGATTGAGGCTAAGTCTGTTCCTGAACCTGCGATAAATTTGGGAATTTTAGCCCTTGGTGCTTTTGGTGCAATAGGAGTATTGAAGCGTCAACAAAAAAGATTAGCGCTTGGAGCAACAGACCGGGTTGTTGATGCACAATTGTCTCATACAACAGTTGAAAACTAAACTAACTGTATTGATGTGGGATTACGATCGCTTATTTGAAATTATTGAAGAATTAGTTATGCACCACTCTCCTAGTGGTGCAGAAGCTGAGATTAACCAATTGTTGATGCAACGATTTTCAGCGTTGGGTGTAGAAGTGTGGTGCGATCGCGCCGATAATATTATTGCCAAGATTCCAGGGAAAAATCCAGACCAAGCGATCGCGATCACAGCACACAAAGATGAAATTGGCGCAATTGTCAAGAGTCTCAGTGATGAAGGTCGTGTGGAAGTCCGTAAACTCGGTGGTTCTTTCCCGTGGGTTTACGGCGAAGGGGTTGTTGATTTATTGGGAGATCAGGAAACCATTAGCGGTATTCTCAGCTTTGGTTCCCGCCACGTTTCCCATGAATCTCCCCAAAAAGTCCAGCAGGAAGATACTACTGTTAAGTGGGAAAATGCCTGGATTGAAACGAAATGCACTGCGGTTGAATTAGAAGCAGCTGGCATTCGACCTGGAACTAAAATGGTAATCGGCAAACATCGCAAGCATCCAATTCGGTTAAAGGATCATATTGCCAGTTATACCTTGGATAACAAAGCCTCTGTTGCGATTTTGCTAGCTTTGGCTGAAAACCTGAAACAACCGGTTGTTGATGTTTATTTGGTAGCTTCAGCCAAAGAAGAAGTAGGAGCAATTGGAGCGCTATTTTTCACCCAAAATCAGCGTTTAGATGCGTTAATTGCTTTAGAAATTTGTCCATTATCTGAGGAATATCCTGTTAAAGATGGGGAAAATCCTGTACTTTTATCTCAAGATGCTTATGGGATATATGACGAAGGGCTAAATGGACAACTACGCCAATGTGCCAAACAGTTGGATATGCCTGTGCAATTTACAATTCTGAGCGGGTTTGGTAGTGATGCTTCCATTGCCATGAAATTTGGTCATGTTGGGCGTGCTGCGTGTTTGGCGTTTCCTACCCAAAATACACATGGATATGAAATTGCTCATTTAGGAGCGATCGCTAACTGTATCGATTTGTTAAAATCTTTTTGTGAAACCGAGTTCGAGTAAAGGTTTAAAACTAATTTACTCGGTAAAATTAGAGTGCGTAGTTTGCCGCCGTAAGCATAGTTTTTACACCCCTTTGGCTAGAAGCTTAATTTATGTCAAACTTTAATATTGAGGAACATTTTCCCCAAAGCCGATGATGGGATTTGAACCCACGGCCTGCTGATTACGAATCAGCTGCTCTACCACTGAGCCACATCGGCGTACACAATCTAAGAGTATAACACGATTTAATCATGGTAGATCAAAATCTCAAAAATCGCCTGAACCCTGAACAGTATGCCAGCCTCAAAGCAGAAATAGCCGCTCCTTATCGCGGCTTACGACAATTTATCTACATCGCTTTTGGTGCTTCTGGCTCCATTGGCGCATTCGTGTTTTTTTTCCAAGTGCTTGCCGGACGGGATGTTGAGAGTGCTTTGCCAAGTTTGGCTCTCCAAGTAGGAATAGTTGCCCTAATGATCTTCCTTTGGCGTTGGGAACAGCGTCGGCAACAACGTCCCCAATCAGGCAAAAGTCCTAATTCTTGAAGAGAAAAATTTTAGCTGATGACTTTTTTACTGCTTTATTTATATATATCTTTATATTGATTAATGCTTTTATAAAGATTAAAATATAAACAGAGAAAAAATAAAAAAATTATTAGGAAATCCCAAAAAGTAAAAATTTCTGAGAAACTAGAAATCGTTGAAACGGGGTCAGCCATATATAAAGACCCTGACCATAAAACAAATCACATTCAAATGGGGTCAGTTATATTTAAAGACCCCAAATTTTATGTTTAAAAAACCCCAAAATTAATAAAAACTTGCAATATTGGAAGCGCCAGACTAATAATTTGTTAGTCTTGGCGCTTTCAATTTGCTAACTAGGCATTTACTGGGCTGTTACCAAATAGGATGAAGGAATTGGTTGGGCACGTCCAGCACTGACAAGTGCCTGGTAAACAAAGGCAGCAACCTCGGCTCTAGTCGCTTGACGATTAGGATTGAGTTGCTTCGCTGTGGGATAGTTGATTACTAGCTGCTGTGCAGTTGCAGCCGCAACAGGAGCGATCGCATAATTAGGAATCTGGGCAGCATCGGTATAAAAAGAAAGGACGTTCTGATTATTCGCAGTTAAGCCCAAACCATTAGCTAAAGAGACTAGCGCCTGCACTCTGGGAATTTGCTGCTGTGGTTTAAAAGTGCCATCAGGATAACCAGAAACAAATTGACTCTGGTAAGCAGATTGAATTGCAGCGTAAGCCCAGAAATTTGTTGCTACATCTTTAAACTTAATACCTGCGCGTTTGACTGGTGGTGTTAAAGCTTTAGTGACAATAGTGGCAAATTGAGCGCGGGTTACAGGTTCATTGGGTTTAAAGCTGCCATCAGGAAAGCCAGCAATAATATTTTGAGAAGCTAAAGCTTCGATGTAGGTTTTTGCCCAGTAATTTGCTGGCACATCTTTAAAGGCAACAGGCCCTCCAGGTGGTACATCAACAGCTGCGGCAACAAAATCTACTGAGCCAAAAATCTTTTTCTGATCGATATCGTTGCCAACAGCGACAATTTTACTGGTTTTAGTGGCGTTGTTCACATCATAACGAGTGTTATTGCGGATAAGATTACCACCAGGATTTTCGTTGGTGCCAAGGTCAGGTAAAGCACTAACAGTTGCGACTACACCATCCCGCTTATTGTTCTGAATGACATTCTTACGCAATACGGGCTTCGCTGACTCTGAGATAAAAAGACCATCTTGGTTTTCGACGATTTGGTTTTCCACAATTAGAGGTGTGGAAGTACCACCGATCGCTAGACCAAAACCAGTATCCTGAAATAAGTTACCCCGAATTTCTCCTTGAGCAGCTTTAGCAATTGAAATCCCATTGCCTTTGTTTTGGACAAAGATGTTACTTTCAATTTTAGGATTGCCTGTACCAGTCACAAAAACACCCTCTCTAACACTGTTAGTAAAAGTACTGTTTTTGATAGTGGGATTAGTTGATTCCACCCACACAGCCGTACCCCGGCTATTTGGGTTGGTAACGCTGACACCATTAATAGTGGTATCTTGTTCGGCAAGGATGGTAATGTCTTGTCTAGCAAAGGTACGGCTAGTGTAGAAACCTCCACCTGTAATTAATATTGCCTGACCTTTACTAGCTTCATCACCTCGCAGTGTCACTCCTGGTTTAAGCAACAATGGGAAGGTTTCGCCACTTTCCTGGTTATAGTTCCCAGGTGCTAATTGAATAACTGCACCTGCTTGGGCTTGACTGAGAGCGAAGCTGATGCTTTTGTAAGGTGCAGCTGAGGTTGTACCAGCACTAGCACTGTCTACACCCGTTGCGGGATTAACATAAATTGCTGCAGCGGTTGTCGGAACTTGTGCTGTGAGAGTTGGGGCGCTCGCTTTTGGGTGAGTCGCACCAGCATTAACCGCACCGGGTAGTAATATTGAACCGCAGTAAACAGCAAGCATTGCCGTTAGTCCGGCTCCCCCGCGTAAAGTATATCTGAGATGACTGCTAGAAAGAAGGCGAAAAATTTTCGCTATAGAAATGTGAAAACCCCGATATTTCATTTTTTACGTCTGTGATGTGCTGAATTACGGTATGTCGAACAAGGTTGAAACTAGCAGTCTTGTAGCTGCTGTAAACCCATGCAAAACTATACTGGATGATTAGCACTGATTCAGCTAATTTCCTTAGATACATCACAGAACTTATACATTAGTTATATTATTTTATTCAGAAAATTTTACTAGTACAAGACGGCGCAAGTTTGCCTACCTTTAACCAAGGGATTTTGCCCCTTGTTAAGCCCCAAGTCTAGTTAATCCAGATGGTAGCTGGATTTTTGCCAAGCTGTAGGCTTTCAGGATAAGGCAATGTCTATCGCTGTTTTGTCTAAGCGCTCATCCTGTCTTTGCTACGATTACTAAATTATTTATTTTTTGATATTTCCTAAAGCCAGATGCCGCAACTAATTCTGCTGGAATATCATCACAAGAAAAGCAAACCTACTGGAAATTGGGAGAAATGCGTTTTAAATTTTTGGGGTTGCGTCGTACCTTAATTATACTAGGTAGTAACTGTCTTGTACTTTGGTCTACTCCTGCCTTTGCTGCGGAACGAGTAGTGCTGAACTATGGTATCTTTCGTGAATCACTTTCAGTAGAGGAGCTATCCACCTTTGCCCAAACAGGTGAACTTTCACGTTCATTACGAGTTGATTTTGCGTTAGCACGACAAGATCCTAAAGCTATTCGTAAGTATTTAACGGAGCCTGTGAAAGTAAACCTGGTATTTTTAGATAGAGTTCTGAATAGCCAGATTGGTAATATTATTTTGGATCAAATTAGTCAAGTTATTTATACACCGTCTCGGAGAGCAGATCGGCAGGCTTTGCGATCTGCTTTGGTACTTTCTGCAAGTCAAGATGGGCAGGTGTCGCTAATCGAAATTATTCAAAATTATCCCACTAATGAAGTGGAAGTTGATGGCAAACGCTTGGAGGGTGCATACCGTCAACTTCGTCGCTTGCAAACAAGCCTACAAGATTTACTCAATTTTTAGTAAGCTAAAGTTTCTAAAGTTTCCCTTAAATACCTTTGTACCTGCTGTTCCAAGCGAATTCCGTGTAATTGAGCATCACGTTCTAGTTGCCAGCGTTGAAAACCGGAACTAGTGGAGATCGCACATTTGAGGCTATACCAAATTTCAGTATCAGCAGAAAATTGGCGATCGCTAGAAGCTGGAATTTGAGCCATAGTTCCTCATTCCTTTATTTTTACTTGCAAGGTAATTGGGCATTGGTCATAGGGCATTAGGCATCGGTAATTTCCCGATTCTTCTCTGCCTCTCTGCTTCCCTATTGCTTATTTTTAGCCTTTTAAAGTAAATAATATTACTTTCAGGGCTGTGATGAATCTGTATTAATCCTAAACAAGGATTGCAATAATCGGGGCACGATTTGATTAACCCGCACCCCTAAAATTGTGAAATCTTGCTTAATCTTTTCTAAAGATAATGGTTCTATGCCAGCGAATTCTGTCTCATTAATCACTAAAACTCGCATTACACTCACAGGTATTTGTAAAAATAGATTGCTGCCTAAAAAGGCTAGTCCCGCAAGCACTAGTGCAAGGCTGCGCCATTGTGGAAGGAATTTGGCTGAATCTGCTACTAATGGGGCAAATTGGTAAAGATGCCACAGCACCAAAATCGACAATACTGCTGCCACTAATGCCAGGATACGATTTAACTTTGTATTAATTAAACAGAGAATTTTTCGCTGCCGCTCAGTCAGATTTTCTGGTTTTAGGGCTATTCCTAAAAGAGCGAATATATAAAAAGGGCGGCGTAACTGCATCCATAGCAGGGGGAGAATACCAATGGCGGAAACTAAAAATAGCTCCATCCAGACTGGCAAAAACGGCTCGCCTACAGACAAAAATATTAAGCAGAGTACTAAAAAAACAGGCAACGTCGCCAATCCAGCGACGTGAATCCACAAAATAGGTTCAGAGCGAAATGAATGCATAATAAAAAGTTATGAGTTAAGAGTTAGGAGCTTGGAATTAGCAGTCTTTAACTCCTAACTCCTAATTTATTACTCCTAACTTCTAACCATTTTACCCTTAACACTATCTCGTTAAGGTGAGAGTGCGGCGCTTCGTAACCATCTGATAGGATTCGATGATGTCACCTTCAACCCAATCATTGAATTTATCCATACCGACACCGCATTCATAACCGGCGTTGACTTCACGGGCATCTTCTTTCATCCGTTTTAGGGAATCTAGGACACCTTCATAAATCACCTTACCGCCGCGTCGTACCCTGACTTTGCAGTTACGAACTAGCTTGCCAGATTGAACGTAGCAACCGGCAACAGCACCGCGACCGACTGGGAAGACGGCACGAACTTCGGTTTGACCCAAGGGTTCTTCCACCAACTCTGGTTCCAAAAGACCTTCCAAGGCATCTTGGATATCTTCTAGGAGTTTGTAGATGACGTTGTATTCCCGGACATCTACACCCGCTTCATCGGCGGCTTGTCTAGCGCCACTGGCAAAGGTGGTGTTGAAGCCAATGATTACAGCATTACTGGCAGCTGCTAAGTCGATGTCTGTCTCGGTGATTTCCCCAGCAGTAGCCAAGAGCATCCGAATTTGGACTTCGTTTTGTGGGATTTGCTTGAGCGCTCCCACAATGGCTTCTACGGAACCTTGTACGTCTCCTTTCAAGATCAAGTTGAGTTCTTTCAACTCACCTTCTTGTGCTTGAGCCGATAAGGTTGTGAGGGTAACACGTCCCTGTAACAGGCGGGATAGGCGTTGTCTGTCGGCGCGATCGCTAGCGAGGGCTCTGGCTTCTTTCTCGTTCTGGAAGACCTCGAACTCGTCGCCTGCTGCTGGCACATCACTTAAACCCAACACCTCGACAGCAAAGGAAGGAGAAGCGATATCCACTCTCTTGCCTCTGTCATCCACCATCGCCCGGACTTTACCGAAGGCCGAGCCAGCTACTAAGATATCTCCCACATGCAGGGTGCCATTCTGAATTAGCAGGGTAGCAACTGCTCCCTTGGCTTTATCCAGATGTGCTTCAATGACAGTTCCTTTGGCAGTACGATCTGGGTTGGCAGATAGTTCTCCAACTTCTGCTACCAAGAGAATCATTTCTAAGAGCGTATCCAGATTTTCACCTCTGATGGCGCTCACGGGAACCATGATTGTCTCACCACCCCAATCTTCTGCCGTCAGACCATACTGGGTTAGTTCTTGTTTCACCCGCTCTGGCTGTGCCCCTTCTTTATCAATTTTGTTGATTGCAACAACAATTGGCACTCCCGCAGCTTGAGCGTGACTAATGGCTTCAATGGTTTGGGGACGGACACCATCATCAGCAGCCACTACTAATACGGCAATGTCTGTTACCCTAGCTCCTCTAGCCCGCATAGCTGTAAAAGCTTCGTGACCAGGGGTATCCAGGAAGACTATCTGCTGTGGTTTGCCCTCATGTACTATATCTACATGGTATGCACCAATGTGCTGAGTGATACCGCCGGCTTCGCCAGCAGCCACTTTGGTTTTGCGGATTGAGTCGAGCAGGGTTGT
This sequence comes from Nostoc sp. C110, assembly GCF_043099725.1. Lineage (GTDB taxonomy): Bacteria > Cyanobacteriota > Cyanobacteriia > Cyanobacteriales > Nostocaceae > Nostoc > Nostoc muscorum_A. Next base: position 665,143 of record NZ_CP171148.1, read on the forward strand.
TTTACCGTGGTCTACGTGACCCATAATTGTCACGACAGGCGGACGGCGATGAAGATATTCTTGGTCTTCTGCGCCGACCATTTCCGTAATTTTCCGAGCTTCTGCTTCTCGCTCGACGGTTTCGACTTCTATTTCTAGTTCTTTTCCTACCAGGGTAATTGTGGGAATGTCCAGATTTTGGGTGATACTCACCGCCATGCCTTTAAGGAACAGGATTTTGACAATCTCTGTATCGGCAACAGCTAAAACGTCGGACAGTTCTTGTACAGTTAACGGCCCTGTGATCGTCACCTTTTCGGGACGATCGCGCTTGGTATCAGCTTCTTGTTGGTGGCGACGGTTATTGTGATGGTCGCGGTTGGAACCAGACTTAGAACCAGGTTTTCTACTTCCTCTAGCAGTTGGAGCGCTAGCAAGGCTTGCACCCGGCATCTGTACAGGTCGAGTCGCTTTTGGTTTGGGAGGACGAGCGATGGAAAGGCTGACTTGGACGATTGCTGGTGAGTCGATATCGTCATCATCCAACAAATCTTCTTCAAATTCATCATCCAATATCGGCTTGATCCGCTTGCCTTTAACGCCAGCTTTAGCCTTCTCTTTAACTTCGTCGATTATTTCCTCTTCTACCCACTTTTTGCCGCCTTTGGTCGGGCGAGGCGGACTTGGGCGTTTCAAATCGAGGAGATCGGGTGTAACTGGCTCATCACCCAGTCCTTGAGATTTGCCCGCTATTCCTGACATTTGTCTGGGTGGAGTAGCGATCGGCATTGCGGCTGCTACTGATTCACCAGGACGCGCTGGTCTGGGTCTTTGCCCCTCTCCTAGTTGTGATGGTGCAGATGGTCGATTGCCTCTCTGCTCTGGTCTGGTGGGTGCAGGGGTGGGTCGAGCCTGTCTTTGTGGCGCAGATTGTGGAGACTGGTCAGTTGGCAGTTTAGCAACTCTGGGTTTAATTTGCTCGCGATCACCTTCAACGGGACGTAGCCGTTGGTCGCGTTTGAGAATCGGTTTATCTGCTTGAGATACCGGCTCATCTGACACTTGGGCTACTTCTGCTTGGGCAACTTCTGCCGCCGGCCTTGCCGGAGGGGCAACTAATTGCGGTTTGATCGGTTTTTCCGATTTCGGTCTCGGTGGAACTACTTTTTCCGGTTTTTGGGATGCTACTTTTTCCGGTTCCTGACTTGGATTAGGTGTTTGTTCCAAGTCGGTGACAGGAGGTTGCTCTTGAGTCTCAGATTGAGTCCGGGGCACAGGTCGAGTTGGTGCCGCCGGCTTCATGGGTGAGGCTGGTGTAGCAAAAGGCCGTGGAGGTGAGGGAGGATTAGCTTCAGACAAGGCAGCTTGGGTATTGTTGGCAACTGACGCCTCTGGGGCGTTGGAGGTAGTATTTCTCAATATTTTGGGTTTGCGTATTTCCAAAATTTGCTGTTTGTGGGGTGCAGCAGGTCGGTTACGTCCGCCGTTTGGTGGTGAATTTGGCTTATGGCTGGTTGTACCTAATTCCTTTTTGGCTGAAACATTCGTAGCTGCGAGCTTTTCTGCTGCCGTGCGGATGTTTTCTGCCTCCGATTCTGAAATCGTGCTGCTGTGACTTTTGACCGCGATACTGAGCTGGTCGCAAATTGCTAGTAGCTCTTTGTTATCCAAATTCAATTCCTTTGATAATTCATAGATTCTAACTTTGCCGTTGGTCATCCACTCTTCCCCTTTAATTTACAGTTTTAGCGGATGGTTGCCTGGTTTGCGACATCTCCATCCTTGGATTACTGTTTTTAGACCGCCGTTTAGTTTTTGCCGGTGCCTCCAATCAGGAAAGAGAGATGTTTCGGTTTAATAATGGCATCCCCACCAGGAATGATGGTTGAGGGATACCCATAAAAATTTTTTAAAAAGATTTTTATAGGAATCCTTGACGCCGAACTGCGCCTGAGCGCTACCAGGTTGCCATTTTGTAGTTTCTTGTTTTGTTGATTCTGAATCTTCCACAACACAATCGATTACATCTTGTTCTGGGAATGTTGCCTCGCCTCTCTTAAATTATTTGGAGAGTCGAATGCTTTTTACACCCATTTACTATTTTGGCACTAACCTTAACGATCAACAGAGGGTGTGATGAAAGCACGACTTCGGCTTTGGCACAATTTCTCTGGTGATGATGTCACAAAGTTGTTCCAATTAAATTTGGTTTTGGGTATTGCTGCTGGCTAGACGTTGCGACAAGCTTTGATACAGTGTTTCTGGCACTGATGCATGTAGCGAGCGCCCTAGTCGATTTTTTTTTTGAGCCGCTTGTAAGCAACTCGTTTGCGGACAAATATAGGCAGAACGCCCCATGCCCTGATCTAATTGTACCTTTCCCGATGGAAAGACGCGGACAATCCGCCAAAACTCATCTTTTGAGCCTACTTTCCGGCAACTAATACAGCGCCGATAATTTGGTTTCATCAATTTTCTGCGATCTCAGTCCAGCATTCTGGGTGTAAAAATGAGTTTTTTATTACTATTTTTTACTTATACCAAGGTGTCTTTCAGGAAATAATCCTTAAGACTCGGACTACAATCAACATTATCAAAACTTTACAAGATTAATCAATTATTCGTCATCGTTATTGTCAAAACTATCCTCCTCTTCTAATTCGTCCTGATTTTCATCTTCTAATTCTTCGTCGAATTCAAGGTCATCTTCCTCTGTCTGATATTTTGCTCTGACAGCGGTAAATTTCTCATCTTCTCCGGCATAGTCGTATTTAGCTTTGTCTTTGATATCTATTTTCCAACCAGTCAGGCGGGCTGCCAAACGGACGTTTTGTCCTTCTTTCCCAATAGCTAAACTTAGTTGATCTTCAGCCACAAGTACGTGAGTTTGCCGGGATTCTGGGTCCATAAGGCGTACTTCATCCACCCGTGCTGGACTTAAAGCATTAGCGATGTAGGTTGCGGGGTCTGGCGACCAGCGAATTACATCTATTTTTTCACCGCGTAATTCGTTGACTACCACTTGAATTCGCGATCCCCTGGCTCCGATACAAGCACCAACTGGGTCTACATCGCGATCTAGGGTATCTACTGCTATTTTAGTCCGGGGGCCGACATAACGGGAGGGGGGGTTTGCCTCCCTCGCTACGGCAACAATCCGTACCACTTCATCTTCGATTTCTGGAACTTCGTTGGCAAACAGATAAACCACTAAACCGGCATCAGCACGAGACACCAACAACTGTGGCCCTCGTTGCTGACCTTGAGAGACTTTTTTGAGATATACCTTGAAGGTGGCATTTGCCCGATAATTATCGTTAGGCAACTGTTCCCGCTTCGGTAACTCGGCTTCTACTTCTGGCTGACCAAAGCCACTGCTAACTGCCAAAACCACAGATTGCCGCTCAAACCGTAGGACTCTTGCTTGCAAAACAGTTCCTTCTAAATCTTGGAACTCTTCTTGCACCATCTGGCGCTGTTGATCCCGTAATTTTTGCGCCAATACTTGCTTGGTTTGCATTGCCGCCATCCGACCAAATTCTCCTTGGTCGGGAGTCACATCTAGTACAACAGAGTCCCCTAACTGTGCTTCGGGAGCTACTTGTTGAACTTCGTCTAAAGAAATCTGATGGTCTGTGTTATTTACTTCTTCAACGATGGTTTTGGTGGAAAGAACGCGAAATCCTTCTCCGTCAATATCGAGTTCTACTTCAAAATTTTCAAAATAATCTTCGTCAAACTGTTTTCGCTCTAAATTTTGGGCGCGACGATAACGTTCGTAGCCTTTGAGTAGTGCTTCTCTAATAGCTGATTGAACTGCAAGACGGGGTAAATTCCGCTCACGACTTATACTTTCAATTAATTCTTTTAATCCAGGTAAAGTAACCATTGACATAAGCAATCTCCTTTAAAAAGCAGGGAGTGGGGGCTGAAAACTACGCATTAAATAGAACCAGGGATTAGAGAATAGCTTTACACTAGTCCCTAATCTCTAGCCCTTAGTCCCGAAACTCTAGGCCCGAAACTCTAGCCTTGAGTGAATGGCACTCTAGTCTGTAATTCCTAAGCCCTAGCCCTTTGTTTATCGGCGCTCGTCTAGCTGCACCTTAGTAATTAGGGAGCGGGGAATTTCGACTACACGACCTTTTTGGTTTAAGTAAAGTGTTGTCTCATCCCGGCGAATCAACTGACCAATCCACTCTTGTTGTCCGTCGTAGGGAAGCGTTGTGGAAATAATGACAGGAAATCCTTTAAAGGAAATAAACTCCCTGTCTGTTACCAGTTGCCGCGAAATACCAGGACTAGACACTTCCAAGACGTATGTATCTGGAACGATTTCCGCAGCATCTAAGGAGGCTTCTAAAGCACGGCTCATCCTCTCACAATCATTCAATCCGGTGTCTTGCTGAGGATTGCGAATGTCTACCCGCAACACTGGTGGACTTTGGTGAGTGTGAAAGACCACGCCAACCACTTCCAATCCCAGTTCTTCTGCTACTGGTGTCGCCAAATCAATAATTTGTGGAACTAAAGGATGAGCCATGAGAGAATTCAATAAAAAAAGTGGGCACTGACCCACTTCCTGCGATAGGTATATCTTCCAAGAAGTCTTGTGACGAATCAATGATGATTCGCCCTCATTCGAGTTTAGCGCATTTAATGGATAGTCGAGTATTGGGGATGGGGCATTGGGAATAGGGAATTAGGAATTGGTTTTTTCTCCTTGCCCCCCTGCCCCCTAGCCCGGATTTCTCACGCATAGTGTAGGCAGAGGGAGGTGTGGGAGGTGTGGGGAGTGTGGGGAGTGTGGGGAGTGTGGGGGGGGTAAGACTTCTTCCCCATCCTCCCACACCTCCCACACCTCCCACACCTCCCACACCTCCCACACCCCTTGGATTTCTCACAAGTGAGAAATCCAGGCTAGCTTCTCTACCCTTCGCGTATTTTTGGGAGAGTGGTGCTTTTCTCAACGACTGTAGGAACTGATGCTTGTGTGCGTAGCTGCCTGGTTTGCTCGATAATTTGGTCTATGTCTTCTTGGGATAAACGCTGGACGTAGTTGATTTTGATTTCCTCTAAGAAGTCAAAAAGTAAACTCTGAATTTCGGAAAGTACGTGTTTTTCCTTCATTTCAGATCCCAAAGCTTCGCTAAACCTTTCTACGAGTTGACTGGTGAGTTTTGCGCCAACAGGGTCTTCAACAGCGCTAACCAAAGTTTTGTAAAGATTAGTTGTGATTTGCGTTGCCAATTGTTCGCTTAACTGGGTTTGAGCTTTTCCCACGCCAGGGAGATTCTGGAGGTTGCGGTAGACGGGGACTTGATGGAAGACGGTTTCGATATTGTGGCGCAAAATGGCAACGATCGCAGGTTGAATATCAGGTAACACTTGGTAAACAATTGTTTTTACCAAAAGACCTGCGATCGCTTCCACTTCATTCACATTATTAATATCTATGTAGGGACGTAAATTTTCTTGTTGTGAGAGCCAATCCGTTAACTCACCCCGTTGAATTGAACCCTGAACCTGGTTAATTACCCTTACTACTACTACTTCTGTGAGTTCTTCAGCAAAATTGGCGACAACTCCCTGATGAATTTGCTTTCGCACTGGCTGGAGATCCAATAAATGCGCTTGATCGAGGCGGACTAATACAGGTAAGATTCGCAGCCAACGCCAAAATGGTAGGAGTAAAAATACGTCGTACCAACGCCACAATAGTGCTTCAAACCAGCTTAAGCCAAGATGTCGGCGTTTGATTAAGAAGGTACGCCCCAGCAATTCTACGCCAAATAAAATCACGAAGGGTAAGTCAATAATCCAAAAATTATCCACAAATTCACCACTTTCACCGATTTGGCGGTAGTAGTTAGTGGCAATTAAAGGGCGGATGCTCTCGTTAAAAAAATTAATTTCTTTAATCCAGCCATTTTGCGAGAGGTAAGGCTGACTCCAAAAAGTGGCAAAGGACTGTTTTGCAGATTCGTTACCGATGTGCGATCGCATCCGCTTTTTGATTTTTTCCAAAGTCCCACTTTTATTAACTCCAGCAAAGGGGTTACTGTCAATCATCTCGTTGCTAAGACGCTTTATTTGCTCTAGTCTGCTTTTTACCTCAGAAGACTCTAATCCTGTTTGGCTGACTTGCTTGTCTAATGCGTCTACTGTTTCTAGATAAATTTTCGTGTCTCGGTGGGGTTCAATACCTTTTATTGGGTCATAAATCTGAATAACTTGCGGAAGTTTCCGTAAGTAAAAATCTCGCCAAGGTACGTAACTTAAATTAAACAAAACTAAACCTAAATTTACAGTGGCAGTAATTGCCATAAATCTTTCAAACCAAAGATTCGTCTGCTTAGAAGATTTTATATCTTTCTTTTTTTGTTGCATATTATACATTTTTGGGATATTTGAAATATCATCTCTTCCATTTATTAATTTTCGTTTCTTTCCAACCAAATACAGCAATTTGCAGTTGAGTAGACCTCAGTATAAATGTATGTATATGTATTTATGCCAACTTAAGGTTAAAAAATGCTTAGAGACAAAGGGCTTAAGTTGACACCGATCCACATAAATGAATCAATATCGCAATTGAGTGTTCAAAGCGTGTATTCGCTTCAAATGATAACCTCTGCATCTCTGCCAATACAAGATACGTCTTTTGATGGATGACATGAATTATCTTTTATACATCTCGTTAACTTTGGCAAAAATTATTCATAAATTATTCAAAAATCATTAAAAAATCGCGAAAAAAGTTATTAAACAAACTTAAAATGCAGCTGTTAACATTTATAATCCTGCTGATTTAATCCAAAGGAGTTTTAAATATGTGGTGTGGTTTTGGAAAATCAAGCGCGACTTTTGCTGTTACTTGCCTGATAAGCGCTAGTGTGGTAATTGCAGACACAGGTTTCGCAGCACCTCAACGTAGCTATACGCCCCAGCAATTCCGTTCTGTATTGCGAGGTCTAGGCTATAACGTCAAGGTAACAAATGGGCCTTTGACAGATGAGGAAACCAAAAAGGCAATTCGTGAATTTCAGACAGGTTATAAGCTAAAACCAGTTGATGGGATAGCAGGGCCAAAAACCCAAGATTTTGCTGCTAACATTGTTCAAATTCTGCACACAAATTTGAATGCAGTAGTCAAGCCTAATCCTCCCCTACCGCGCGATCATTTTTACGGTTCCCGCACGGAAGAAGTGGTGAAGGAGTATCAAAAGAAATATCAGTTGCAAGAAACTGGAATTGCTAATTTAGCACTCCGCCAAAAGCTGAATGAAGAAGCAAAGACAGTCTTGAGTCAACCAACGGCTAAACCAACGGCTAAACCAACGGCTAAACCAACGGCTAAACCAACGGCTACACCAACGGCTAAACCAACAGCTACACCAACGGCTAAACCAACAGCTACGCCAACAGCTACGCCAACAGCTACGCCAACAGCTACACCAACAGCTACGCCAACGGCTACACCAACAGCTACACCGACAGCTACGCCAACATCTACACCCTAGTCGCCACAAAAACCCCTACCCAAAGACCCTCAAGTCATCTGATTTGGTTCTTCTAAGGGTCTACCCTTGGGTATAGGTAGAATTGGACGGCCGTCATTGTAAGGCATAGGAATGTACTGCACGCTGGGTCGCCCTCCTTGCGCCTGTGGGTACAAGTCCATAAGATCATAAATAGAATGGGGCAGTCCGACAGTTACGGGCAGCCCCATTTCTGTTGCTTCTTCAATAGTTATGGGATAATCGTGGGTGACGCGCCCGGTTGTCAAGGCTTCGATAATCGATTCGATATTTTCTGGTAGAACTTTTTGTTTGGGTATACTGTCTTTAAGCAAAGTTCTTACAAACCTCTGTACCTGCCCAATTGCTTTGCGTGAGAGGTCGGCCATAATTAAAGTTTGATCGTCAATCTCACTGATGGGTTTATCTTCAATTACTTGTAGGATACTTGCTGCGGGGTAATTACCCAATTGGGGATCAACTGGCCCCAAGACAGCGTTAGCATCCATAATAATTTCATCAGAGGCCAGGGCAAGCATTGTACCGCCACTCATCGCGTAGTGCGGGACAAAGACTGTGACTTTTGCCTGGTGGCGAATTAATGCTCTAGCGATTTGTTCTGTTGCCAAAACCAAACCGCCAGGAGTGTGCAAAATTAAGTCAATTGGCACATCTGGGGGTGTGAGGCGAATAGCTCGTAAGATTTGTTCTGAGTCTTCGATAGTAATGTAGCGAGATATGGGAATTCCCAGAAAGCTAATAGACTCTTGGCGGTGAATCAACAAAATTACCCGACTTTTGCGTTCTTGTTGAAATTCTTGTAAAGCACGCAAGCGGCGATATTCTATTTGACGTTTTTGCCAAAGGGGTTGTAAGGAAGTTAGAAGCAGGAAAATCCAAAATAAATCACCAATACCAAAGCCCATAAAATTATTTATTGTTCAAAAATCACGGTTGCCGTGATTATTGTCACAAATTTGGGGCGATCGCAGTTCTATCGTAAGACTAGAAGATTTAGAGGGAAATAAGGTAGATTTTGCTCTCCGTTCCCTACTTCCTCATCTCCCCCGTCGCCAAATTTTGATAGTATCGTCATCACTACCGCTCACTAGGGTTTGTCCATCAGGGCTGAAGGCGATACATCGAACATAGCTGGAATGTCCTGTAAGTGTGCTAATTTCTCTACCACTGTGTAAATGCCACAGTTTGATAGTGTTGTCCCAACTGCCACTAGCGAGAAATTGCCTATCCTGGCTAAAGGCAACTGACCAAACTGAATCAGAATGACCACTGAGAGTGCGAATTTCTCTGCCTGTGTTTACGTGCCACAATTTAATTGTGTTGTCACCACTGCCACTAGCAATCATTTCTGCATCGTGGCTGAAGGCGATACAGTTGATGAAGAAGGAATGACCTGTAAGTGTGTAGATGTTTCTGCCTGTGTATACTTGCCACAGTTTGACGGTGTAGTCATTGCTGCCACTAGCCACAAGCTGTCTATCCTGGCTGTTCGTCGTTGTAGCTGTTCTCGGAGAATAAGCGATTGACGAAACTGAGTCGGAATGACCTGTGAGAGTTTGAATTTCTATACCAGTGTTTACTTGCCATAGTTTAATTGTGCAGTCAGCACTGCCACTAACAAGAAACTTGCCATCTGGACTAAAGGCAACAGAATTCACCCAGTTAGTATGACCAGTGAGAGTGCGAATTTCTTTTCCGGTGTTTACATCCCACAATTTGATGGTGTTATCCCAACTACCGCTAGCCAAGATTCCCCGGTTCAGGTCTGTAACTCCCCCAGATTTGCCAGAATCTCCTTGATAAGAAAAGTTTGAAGAGATTGGGCTAAAGGCGACGGAATTAACCATACTAGAATGACCAGAAGACCAACGACCCATTTGACGCACTAGCTTGCCAGTACCCAGTTGCCAAAGTTTAATAGTATGGTCATTACTGCCACTAGCAATCAATTGCCCATCTGGACTAATAGCGATCGCATGAACCATACTAGAATGACCTCTGAGGGTCTGTACGCATTGCCAGTTTTGCTGGTCTAATACAACAGGTGGAGGTAATTTTACTCTGGGCGTTATCACTAAGGTGGATGTTTCTGGTGCTATTTTTTTCTCGTTTTCAGGGCCCAATAAATCCAACCACTCCTGCACAGATTGGGGACGATAGGTTGACTCCAAATCCATGCCGCACATAATAGCTTGATTTACCCTATCGCTGATGTTGGGATTAAAATATTGTGGTGGTTCTAAATTAATATTGTGCCGTCTATCATCTGCACTTGTCGGTATCACTCCGGTAAGCAAATTATACAGAGTAGCAGCTAAAGCATAGATATCAATGTATTCTCCTCGTGGCGCTTCTGATTCATACTGCTCAGGTGGGGCAAAACCAGGAGTGCGATACACTGTATGTCTTTGAATTACATTAGGAATAAATTCTCTAGCGATGCCAAAGTCTATCAGCACTGCTTCAGATTTATCAATGCGGATCATAATGTTGCGTGGTTTGAGATCCCGATGCAGCAAACCTTTAGAATGGATTAGTGTCAAAGCGTCGCCAATTTGTCTGATGTAGAGCAGCGCTTCTGCTTCTGATAGCACTCCAACCCGTCTTAAGTACTGTCCTAAGTCTTCGCCTTCGATGTATTCCATCACCATGCAGGGCAAATTCCCATCATCGAAGATGGTTTCTATTTCTACTATATGGGGATGGTGACACACAGCCAGCCTAACTGCTTCATCACGGAAGTCTTGCCGTAACTTGTTTCGGTGGAGTATCCAGGCGGGGTGGTTCAGGATTTCTTCTTTAAGGGTTTTAATCACTCGCAGTTGATTCCGTTGATTTCTGGCAAGATAAGTAATGCCAATTCCGCCTTCACCTAGTTGGCTTTCGATAATGTAGCGTCCCCCGAATAAAGACTTTCCTGCATTCCACACCATTAGTAATATTTGACAATTGCTGGTATTTATTTTGGCACGGTATTAAAACAGCCAACCCGAATTTTTGGGAATTCCATTTGAATCGCTGTTGTAGATTTTTGGAAGTTAGTTACTTAGAGAACATTTTCATTAACCTCGATAATTACTAATAGTATAAAGTTGTGTATACCCTAATAGCTTTAGCGAAACTTTGCCTTTAGATCAAAGTATGAGAGTTGATTGCTCATGTTAGAGTAAACGATGACTTTCGCTATATTTGTTCATAATAATTTGACTTGTAGGTAATCTGTAATTATGCTAAAGAATCTGAATCTGAAACAAAAATTTACAATTCTGCTACTGGTAATTCTGACATTTGGTTTGAGCTTGAGTGGATTTGCTCTTTCTTCTTTGCTTAGGGAGAATGCTAAACAAGATATTAGCTCTACTGGTCTCATCCTTATTCAAACAATGAGTTCTGTTCGTAAATACACCAGTACTCAAGTGAATCCAGAGCTAGTTGATAAATTGGCTACCGAGTTTTTGCCGCAAACCGTACCTGGATACTCAGCACGGGAGGTATTTGAGATTTTACGGAAAACAACAGAATATCGTGATTTCTTTTATAAAGAAGCAACTCTCAATCCCACAAATCTGCGGGATAAGGCTGACGGTTTTGAGACAGAAATTGTAGAAAGGTTCAGAAATAAATCAGACCTTAAAGAAGTGAGTGGATTTCGCTCAATTCCTAGTGGGGATATCTTTTATATTGCTCGTCCCTTAAAAGTTTCTGAAGAAAGTTGTCTGAAGTGTCATAGCGTACCAGAGGCTGCCCCTCAAAGTATGATTACTCTTTATGGCACAGCTAATGGATTTGGGTGGAAGCTGAATGAGATTGTCGGCGCTCAAATTATATCAGTACCGGCAAAGAATGTAATCAGCAAAGCAAATCAGTCTTCTTTACTAATTATCTTAATTGTATCAACTATATTTATAGCGACTATCCTGTTAGTTAACTTGTTCTTGAATCGACAGGTTGTTGTTCCTCTTAAACGCATGACTCGCATAGCGGAAGAAGTTAGTACAGGACACATGGAAGTTGAATTTGAGCAGATGTCTAATGATGAAATCGGTAATTTAGCTAGAGCCTTTAAACGGATGCAGTTAAGTTTAGAAATGGCAATGAAAAGAATCAAACGCACTCAGGGGGGAACAGGGGATTAAAATAATTAGTAATGAAATGGACGTTTTCTACAAGATGCTGCGCGTACCTTGCTTCTCTGTAAGAGTACGCGCTACGCTAATGCAATTAATTTTTATATAAATAATTGAACTATTTTAACTTATTTCTAAAGTGATATAGGACTCTTATTTGATTTTTTAAAAAATCTAGTATAGCTCAGAGAGGCTTTTTGACTATTGCCTATTGCCTTGCTACCCAAATAATTATGGCTATGCGATGCTGCACGAACAGAAATCAAATTGGATTGCCAGATTAGTCTACAATATCTATGAAAATAAGCTTTTTTTGAATTCAAAAGCTGCTTGAAAGTTAGGAATTTGGTTGGCTATAAGTTCAACAAATTGATCAGGTGAAATGTAAGGATTCTCATCTAATATTTCTTCTATAATCAGATTTGCCATTGGCCCGATGTGGTAGGCTAATTCTTGTTGACAATGTTTAATAAATCCTGGTTGGAGTGAAGGTTGTTGTTGTTCAATTTGCCCACTTTGTACATTAGCAGGTAAACTAGGTGGACTAAAAATTGTTTCTCCAGGTTGGTTGTATGACTGCGATATTGCCGACATAGCCTGAAATTCAGGATTAAATACCGTAGCAGGCAAATCATCAAGCATGACTGGAGGAGACATTGCTAGTTCTGGTTCTCCAATCCGCTCTAAATCTTTGATAACTTCCCTGGCTGTTTGGTATCGCTTGTTGGGTCTATCTGCCAACATACAATCAAGTACTTGAGCGAATTCATCACTAACGTAAGTATAATAACGCCAGTTCCATTCAAGTGAGTACTGATCCATTAGTAAAGATGGATCTCTACCTGTGAGTAGTACAATAGCTGTTACTCCCAAGGCGTAAAGGTCACTAGAAGCCGAGCATAAACCTAAGCTAATCTGTTCACGGGGTGCATACCCCACTTTGCCTACAAGAGACATTTTGCCAACAAATGTTACTTGGTGGTTAGAACTTTTCCCCTCGTTCATGTCAGCAATTTGCTTCCCAACACCGAAATCAATCAGCACTGGCAGATCCTTGCCATCAGGTAACATGATGTTATCAGGAGAAATATCTCGATGGATGATATTGTGCTGATGGACATATTCCAAAACAGGCAATAGATTTTTTAGCCACTGGATAACTTCGTCTTCAGAAAAGTTTCTTCCTTGACGTTGAAGTTCTCCCAGCAGCCTAGAATATGTTTTGCCGTCAACATACTCTTGTACTAGGAATAACCGACCATCTCCTTCAAAGCAAGCTAAAAACTTGGGGATTTGAGGATGTTGCAATTGATGAAGGATTTTTGCTTCTCTTTTAAATAGGTTGCGATATTGTTCCAGCCCACTTTCCCCTGTGCCAATGGGTGCAAACTCCTTGAGGACACAAGCTTCATTAAACCGCCGAGTGTCAAATGCCAAGTAAGTTCGCCCCAATCCTCCCTGTCCCAGAAGTTTTTGGATAATATAGCGGTTATCAATTAGAGTTCCAGCAGCTATTTCTGGTCTTGTCATAGGCGACTGTGACATCTCATCGCACTCCTAGCGATTTTATTGTTGATAAATTATCTAGTTTGCTGAAAGTAAGAAACTCTAGCAGATAAGGGCTGATAACATCCTTAAAATTGAGGTTAGCACCACTATCAACACAAGGAAATACACTTTTCTACAATCTTTGAACGGTCTTGTGTAACCAAACAGACAATTTTTACAGGGATAGCTAGATGATGCTACTTATACTTACGTATTTTAGCAGATGGGATATAACCAGTGTCTGCGGTAATATGTGCGAATATTCTGGTTATCACCTTTTGGAGTTGTAGCTAAACCACATCTGATTCCTAGCAACTCAATTAGGATTGAGTTTTGAAACAGTAAGGATATAGCGTGACATCATGGTTTTTGAGAAAAAACTAAAGTTGCTATAGACTTCTCCAAATAAAATATTATATGTATTTCAAGTGCTGAATATGCGATCGCTCTCAAAAATTAATCTTTATGGGAGCCAGTATTGTTATTTGATAGCTACTTCGGCATCGACTATCAAAGTTTCCAGTATAGGTGATTCCTCAAAAGCAGAAAATTATCCTCCGTATCAAAAAAGACTCTTGAAGCTACAATAATTTATCTAGTTCATCAGCATTCAGGCCTAGTTGACGCAAACGTTCTGCTAATTGTTCCACTTTTCGTTTACTTTGAGCAGCTTCTTGTTCAGCTTTCATAGCTCGTTGAATTGCAGCTCTTTTTAGAATTAATATCGGAATGAGCAGTTAGGGTGCGAATTTCTCTACCTATTTGCACATTCCAAATTTTGATAGTGCCGTCAATACTAGCACTAGCCAGAATTTGCCCATAACTACTAATGGCGGCGAAATTAACCTTGCCAAAAGCCTCATTCACCCGATCACTAACACTGGGATTAAAATCTTTTGGCGATCGCAGCTGTTAAACCCTCATTTTGCCTAACAACTGGTTTCAACCATACTTAATGATTTGTGAGAAATAAGATTCCCAACTTGTTTGACAAATCGGGGATTCAGTGGATTTCAATTTTTCCTAAAACATTTCATCATAGTTCCGGTTCAATTCCCGCCGCCCGCAATTGTGCTGCTAGTCGTTCAGCACGTTGGCGTTCCTGTTCGGCACGTTGGCGTTCTTGTTCGGCTAATTCTGTTCCCCAAGGTAGAAGGTTTCCTTGTTCATCCCACCACCGTAACCACTTTCCTACACGATTTTCACGAGTACCTTGGGACACTCCAAGGTAAAGATTCATTTCGGCTATCCAGTAGCGTTGATTTTCATCAGGCTCTTGCAAAATGTACTGTTCTGTAGTTAAGCGATACATCTCTAAACTGCCGCTATCTGGCTCAAAGATAATGTAGTTTGGTACTTTTAAAATGCGCTCGTAGAAAAACCATTTTCCTGGGGGATATGTCGCTTTGATAGAATACTCTGTCTCCTGTGTATCGGAAACAAATTCCATCACAATTACAGGAATGTCACCCTGTAGTTGAGGTGTGTAACTGCGTATTACTTCTTCTCTACTAACATTAATTTTGGCAATGAAAGCCCAATCAGGGGCTTTAATGACCATTTTGTTGTTTAGAGTGGCACAAATGTCGTAATTAGTTGTTGTTAGGGCGTTAGCTGAAATTTTTCCGGTTAATTGTAGGCTTTCCGTGAGTGCAGCGGCTAATGCTGGTTGGTTGATGTTGTCTACTGGATCATCTGGAAGTTTGTAATCATCGGGTAGTTTTTCCCAAGTGATTTGGTAGTCTTGGGTGAGAGTTGTCATGATGGGTTTTCCTTTGGTGTGTAAAAGGGACTGGGGATTAGGGACTCGGTTTTCACTCGTAAAAATTATGAAATTTGCTTTAACCCTTCCCAAATTTTGGAACAATTTCCCAGTCCCCAATAGTTACTCATCTTCATCGGGTTCTAAATCGTCGGTTGTCAATTCTTGATGCGGAATGGCGGCGATAATCGCATCTATTACTTTAGAGACTGGTAATATCTCAATATTTAAATCGGGGAATTTTGTCCCTTTTGGCACAATCGCTCGTTTAAATCCCAACTTAGCAGCTTCTTTTAACCGCAGTTCCATTTGGGAAACCGATCGCACTTGTCCACCTAGCCCAACTTCACCGATTAAGACTGTACCGGGATCGACGATGCGATCGCGGAAACTGGCAACGATTGCGATCGCTATTCCTAAATCTACTGCTGGTTCTTCCACATTCAAGCCACCCGCAGAAGCAACGTAGGAATCTAACTTGGACATGGGAATTCCTACGCGTTTTTCTAAGACGGCGAGAATTTGCACTAGGCGGTTGTAGTCTACCCCTGTTCCAGCACGTCGAGGAGAAGGGTAACTGGTGGGACTCACCAAAGCTTGCAATTCTACAACAATGGGGCGAGTACCTTCGCAAGCAACCACAATGGCAGTACCTGGCGCTGGATCGTCACGGTTGCCTAAAAATAACTCTGAGGGATTGGAGACTTCTCGCAATCCATCTGTCACCATTTCAAAGATGCCGATTTCGTGAGTTGCACCGAAGCGGTTTTTAACTGTGCGTAATAATCGATGGGAGGCAAAGCGATCGCCTTCAAAATACAACACTGTATCTACTAAATGTTCTAAAACTTTTGGCCCGGCGATCGCTCCTTCTTTAGTAACGTGTCCCACAATCAGCATGGTGACATCTTCGTGCTTTGCCACCTTCATCAGTGCTGCGGTACATTCTCGTACCTGAGCGACTGAACCGGGTGCAGAAGTCAGCGCCGGAAAAAACACCGTTTGGATACTATCAATCACCGCCACATTTGGTTTTAGAGAATCTATTTCCCGTAAAATTTCTTCTAAATCTGTTTCTGGCAGTACATATAAATCTGCACCAATACTGTCAGGGTCTATGGGTAGTGTAGGATCTACTACTACTGTTACCTTCTCCTCATTAACCACACTTAGGGGTTTTGATACTCCCAAACGGGAAGCTCGTAATTTTACTTGCTGTCCCGATTCTTCACCTGTTACGTAAAGGATGCGGTATTTCTGTGCTAATTGATTAGATACTTGCAACAATAAAGTCGATTTACCAATACCTGGATCGCCACCAATCAGCACCATAGAGCCAGGTACAACCCCACCTCCAAGCACTCGATCTAATTCTCCATAACCAGACTCCCAGCGAGCGATTTGGCGATCGGTAATTTGATCGAATGTTAAAGAGGCTCGTGCTTTAGCTGGTTTATTGTGAGATTTGCCATTGCCTTGAGCGGATTGCCAACTACTTACGCCCCCTCGACTGGGTACATCTACTGAGGATTGAATAGAAATTTGTTCTTCTAGAGAGTTGTAAGTACCGCAAGCTGGGCACTTACCAAACCACTGGGGCGATTCTGCTCCACATTCATTACAAGTAAAAAAGGTTTTTGGCTTTGCCATTCTTAAATCTTATTAAATAATCTTAATATTTACTTAATTCTTGAAAAAAACTAAAAACCAATAATAGTAGTATTTAGAGCTTTTTCCAAATCAATTGATGGAATGATATCTTAATATTATGGTATTAAAAATTAATCATGTAAATTTTTAGTCAAGGAGCCTAGAGAAACTTGGAAAGCCATAAAGAAAAAATCTTGGTGGTAGACGACGAAGCCAGCATTCGCCGGATTTTGGAAACGCGCCTTTCCATGATTGGCTACGATGTAGTGACGGCTGGTGACGGGGAAGAAGCTTTAGAAACTTTTCGCAAAACTGAGCCTGACTTGGTAGTTTTAGATGTAATGATGCCAAAGCTAGACGGCTATGGTGTATGTCAAGAATTACGAAAAGAATCAGATGTCCCCATTATTATGCTAACAGCCTTGGGTGATGTAGCCGATCGCATCACCGGATTAGAATTGGGTGCTGATGATTATGTAGTTAAACCATTTTCCCCCAAGGAGTTAGAAGCCCGGATTCGCTCGGTGCTACGGCGGGTAGATAAAAACGGTGCTTCTGGCATTCCCAGTTCTGGGGTAATCCATGTCGCTAATATTAAAATCGATACGAATAAGCGACAAGTCTACAAAGGCGATGAGCGCATTCGATTGACGGGTATGGAGTTCAGCTTGTTAGAGTTGTTAGTCAGTCGCTCTGGAGAAGCTTTTTCTCGTTCGGAAATTTTGCAGGAAGTTTGGGGTTATACACCAGAACGTCATGTAGATACCCGCGTAGTAGATGTGCACATATCACGTTTGCGGGCAAAGTTAGAAGATGATCCTAGTAACCCAGAATTGATACTCACAGCCAGAGGTACTGGTTATCTTTTCCAGCGAATTATTGAACCAGGGGAGGAGTGAGGAGATGAGGCAGGGGGCAGGGGAGGCTGGGGGACAAGGGGACAAGGGGACAAGGGGACAAGAGGTGAGAACTTGAAACAAGTCTTTCCCCTTGTCCCCAATTCTCCTTGTCCCCAAGTCCTCTTGCCCATGCCCAATGACTAACGGCTAATGACTAATGACTAACGACTAATGACTAATGACTAATGACTAATGACTAATGACTGACCCTAATCGAGTTTTGCGGCGTTTACCTATTGTTGTGGGTGGGCTAGGCGCTGTACTTTTATTGATTAACCGTTTGTTGACACCGGAATTAACCCAGTCCCAATCGCGTGGTGATGTGGTGGGCGTGATTTTGAGTGCGGTGTTAATTTTGACTGGTTTAATTTGGCAGCAAGTTCAGCCGCGATCGCCTGATATTGTAGAACTAATTGGAGAAGAAGGTTTTGTACTTGCAGCAGATTTACCCGAAGCCGTGAAAACAGAGCTAGCCTGGGCATCTCATTTATTGTTGACTAATACAGTAACGCGATCGCTTGTGGTTTATTACCAAGGTAAGGTTTTGTTGCGTCGTGGTATTTTGGGTACTAAATCTGAAGTTGTACCAGGAGTAATCTTAAAACAGGTACTCGAAAAACAAAAGCCGATTTATCTAGTTGCTCTAAAAATATATCCAGGTAGGCTTGAATTTGATTATTTACCAGAGAATACTCAAGGTGTAATTTGTCAACCTATTGGCAACCAAGGTGCGTTAATTTTGGGAGCGAATGCTCCTCGCAGTTATACCAAACAAGATGAAAATTGGATTGCCGGAATTGCTGACAAATTAGCTGTTACTCTTAGTACTTAGATTATTCCCTAGTTTAAAAATCTAAAATTAGTTCACCAAGAAGTCAAAAAATTCCACCCTTCCTTTTCTTCTGGTGTCTTTTCTTCTTTTGCTTCTGATTCTTCCGGTGTATTTAAATTTGTCTGTTGAATTAAATTATCATAAGCTCCAGAATCAACCCATCTTAATAATTCGCCAGCCCGCATAACTACCCAAGAAAGCCCAGACTCTGTATAGCTTAATATTTTAGTGACTTTATCCACACTCTCAAAGTTATTGAATGCAAACTCACGGGCTTGGACAAGAAAATCTTCCATTACAGCAGTAGTTAAGTACTCATCTGGCAAACCTGCGAGTTTCATCAGTGTAGTAGTTGCTACATCGATATCCTGACAAGCAAGCAAAGCCGCACGATCAGCAGTGAACCTAGCCATCATCCGCCAATTATACAAACCCAATTCCATACCACCAGCTATTAAACCACCCACACCCAGCGTTGTACTGCTTAACAAATTTTTCAAAGTTGGCATCACAATTGCCATTTGGTGATAAACCATGTGCTGACTCTTGATGCGAGCAATTTCGTGTCCGAAAACGTAAAGTAACTCATCCGGGCCAAGCCACTCCATTGCATCTAAATTGATACCAACAAGGGGTTTTTCCACGCCAACAATGTAGGTTTCAATGTGACCTGTGCCTTGAAACAGATACAGTTCAGGAAGGGGAGCAACATCAAGAATTTCACAGGTTTCTACAAATGCTTGATGTAATTGGGGAAAATTACGGGGCGAAATTCTGATTTCACTACCAAGGCTTTGCAGTCTGAGTAAGCGATCAATGCCGTATTCGTTAACTTTCTTGAGTAGTAAGGAAACACCAGGCATATTTTGCAAAGAAGCCAAGGCTTTGCGATCAAAAGGATGTTCGTAGGCTTCTGAACTCAGTCCAGTTAATATTTTTCTCGTCATAAGTTTTGAGCTTTATTTTGGAGTGTTTGGGAAGTTCAGTTAGTCAGTACGAATGGCTTGTGTTTTCACTGCGCCTGTGGCTAGGTGTATATTCCTACAACCCACAATTATTAAGACAAGTCTTGAGCGATCGCAGAGAGATTTTAGCAGATTGAACTAGAAAATCATATTTGCTGTCGGTGAAATCTCAGCATTTATCAGCATTTTGCCCAGATACAATATAAAGTAGGGGCGCTTGGAAATTTAGAAATTTATCTATGCAAATTATTTATTGGCTATTAATTGCCGTAATGGTTGTGGGTATCATCGGTGCTGTAGTTCCAGCCATACCCGGTAGCAGCTTAATTTTAATTGCAATTATCGTCTGGGGAATCGTTAGTAGTTCCTTCGCGGCTATCAAAATTCCTCTAATTGTGACAATTATAGTTTTATTGCTCAGTGTCGGAGTGGATTTTTTAGCTAGCTATGTGGGAGCAAGACAAGCTGGAGCTAGCAAATGGGGGCAAATCGGCGCAATTGTCGGTTTAGTTGTGGGATTTTTGGGATTATTGCCAACATTGCCTTTTGGGGGACCACTGTTAGGAATTTTACTAGGCCCGCTTTTGGGAGCAATTATTGGTGAGTACATTTACCGACGTGAATTTGGGTTGGCGGTTAAAGCAGGTATAGGAATTGTAGTCGGCTCTTTGGTGGGAAATTTAATTCAAGGGTTGTTAGCGATCGCAGCAGTTGTAGTTTTCGTTGTGACAACTTGGCCACAAGTATTTGGTTCTTAAGATTTGAGAACAACGGTAATAGCTAGCAATTTGGTTCCTCTCATTTATTTTACGAGAGGAACTGTTTCACTAAATATTAGTAAATTAGTAACTGAAGCGAATAGATACACTGCATACTCTATTTATCTAAAAAATGGTTGAGCAATGCAAAGTATTAAAAATCACTCCTAAATTTGTTTTACTTAAAGTGACTTTCTTTAATTCAGAGCTATTGCCAACAATTTGAACCTTATTAAATGAAAGATATACTAAGCCCGGATATGTAATGAATTAAGATTTCATGAAGGATAGTAATCCGTTGAAGATGTAATGAAGACCACTCAGTAAATATTGCAGGCCCTAAATCTATGTGATTTCATGGAGATAAGAAATACATCACGCAAGTTTCGCTTTCACTGACAGTATTTTCCAGAAATTACTGAGATGAAAAGTAAAGCAATTGCTCTGATTTAAGGTTATTACTAGGAGCCTCAAAGGACAATGATTGATTTTAAATCTAAATTACTAAATGCAACTTTAGCTCTTACTGTTGCAATCCCTTTAGCAACCGCTGGCTTATTTACCTCTGCTGGTTCTGCTCAAGCATACATTGGTTCATTTAACTATAGTACTTCTGATAGAAACCCTTCTGATGAGCCAACTCAAGCCACTCTTAGCAAAACCTCTATAAACTTTCTTCCCAATCCAGGAGCAATTTTACTTACAAACCAAACAGGAGATTTTTTATCTAATTCTAGAGGTTTTATCAAAAGCTTCCAAACAAATCCATTTATTTCTCCTTCCGGGTTTATTGATGTTGGTACTTTAGATGGAATAAAACTGCTTAGTTTGACCAGTCTCGACCCAGCAGTTTTTACTCCACAAAATGGAGGAACAGATATAAACTTGGGTTTCAAGGGACTCTTTGAAGATGGAAGTAAAGCAGAAGGATATATCACTTTTGCTACTCAAGATACTGCTGCAAAAACAACTTACGACAATGGTGGAATAATTAATGCAAGTTTCACAGGTCTTGCGGTAACTTCAGTTCCCGAACCAGCTGCATTACTAGGCTTGGGTGCAGTAGTTGGAGTAATGGCTATGTCTCGTCGCCGCAAAAGTTTCGTTCAATAGACCCATCCTAAATATAAAAAAGTTACTTTTAGCAGCTAAAAGTAACTCTAATTTATCTATTCGATCTGGCTGGAATGCAAAATTTACCAACTAGGTCGAATTTTTTCTGCTGTCAAATAAATCTATATAAAACGTGAATTTTCTTAACCGGAGATAGACTTAAGCTGATTGCAAAGAATTTTTGGCTTCAGTTGCGATCGCTTCGACTTCATCATTAGCCAGTGTTTCTAATATAGATTTGGCTTCTGCACCACCCAAAAGAGCCAGCGCTTGTACAACTCTGTAACGCATTTGCCAGTCTGGATTGGTAGCATAAGGAGCTAAGAGGGGAACTGCTTCTAAATTTCCCAATTCACCGAACGAACTAATAGCAGCAGTTTGCACTAATTCGGTTTCTGACGAGAGTGCCTCTTTGAGCAATTCAAAGGCTCGTGGATCGCCCAATGCTCCTAATGTAGCGATGATACTAAATTGTATTAGCCATTCATCAGTCTTGTAGTAAACCTCCTTTAAGTCTTCAAAAGCATCATGTAGTTGGAGTGCGCCTATACAGTCTGCTGCTGCTGCTTGTACATCTACTTCAGAGTCATGAAGCAAGCGATCGCGCAAGATATCCAAAGATAATTGTAAATCTTGTGTTCCGAGTGTATCCATTTGACTCACGGCTGAGTAACGAACACGGGAATTGCGATCGCTAATGGCTGTTTGAATCAATTCAAAACCAACCGTAGGTTCCAGTTGGCGGATTTGATTTACTGCACGTAAGCGATCGCCTAAATCCTCAGAACTTAGCAATTGCTTAACAGACTCCGAAGTAATACTCATTTAGTTATCCTTGATTTTCAAAAGTGTAAAAAATACTTAACAGTTATCAGTTATCAGGCTGTTAACTGTTAACTGATTATTCTTGACTTGCTGCCATTGCCCGAATAATATCACCACGAGTGAGGATACCAATTACTTGATCTGTACCATCAAGTACTGGCAAGCGGTGAACGCTGCGATCGTGCATGATTGTAGCGGCTTCTTTTAAAGTTTTATCAGGGGAAATTGCGATCGGGTTTTTACTCATCACCTCCCCAACGGTTTGCCCTAGTGCTTTATGTAAGTCACGTTCATACGTAGCAGGATTTTTTAAATAGATAACGCTATCAAGAAACATAATGTACGCAGGTGGAGTAACACCAGTTTCTTGCCACATCAAATCGGTTTCTGAGATAATGCCCACCAATTTCCCGACATCATCCACAACAGGTAGTCCGCTGATGTGGCGTTCTGCGAGAATTTGGATAGCTTCCTTCAGTGGAGTTTCCGCACGAACGACAATAGGATCGCGGCTCATCACATCGGCAACAGTTTTAGGCATTTATTTGTTGATACCTTTTATCAAAGTCTCTGCGCCTATTGTAGAAAATTGCGGGACTCAACCTGATGCAATTAATAGATTGTTACGGTATTGGGCATTGGGAAGAGGACTTGGGGACAAGGAGAATTGGGGACAAGGGGAAAGACTTGTTTCAAGTTCTCACCTCTTGTCCCCAAGTCCCCCTCTTCCCCATTCCCAATTCCCCATTTTCCATTCCCAATTCTCAATTCCCTTTTAAAGCAGCAATAATCTGAGTATTTGCTTTCGGAAAAGTAAACTGATCCAGTTCTTCCAAAGTTACCCAGCGAATTTCATCGGATTCCAAAGGTTGGGGAACACCTGTAACATGGCAGCAGTGATGCACTGTGAGGCTAACGCGCAAATTTGTATAGGTGTGGTCAATAGTAATCAGATGCTCTCCCACTTCAATTACTATTCCTAGTTCTTCGGAAATTTCCCGTTGAATACACTCTTGAATAGTTTCACCAGGCTCGATTTTACCACCAGGAAATTCCCACAAACCGCCCATTGCTCCTTCTGGACGACGGCGATCGATTAAAATTTGCTTTTGGTCATTCCAAATTACTGCAACACCAATGATTTTATGGGGCGGGAAAGAACTGGTTTCATTCATATTTGATGGACAAAAGGGGGAGATGATTAACAACAAAACTCGGCAGACTAATTTTAACTCTGCCGAGTTTTGATTTTTTAAATTTCAACCTTAATGCGTCACTGTTTTGGATATTTTAAAAAAATCTAGCTGATAATTATTGGGAATTGGGGCTAAAGATTTCGCAGAGCCTTATTTATAATTCCTATAGCCGTCACTGTGGCTAGCAATCAGCCCAACAACAATATAGAATTTGCTAACTTTTCTATTTCTAGTCAACTTCGGTGTTGTTGGTCTCTGTCCCTTGTAGGGCGAGTTCAAAATTCATTCTCTGTTCAGCATTACGCAAGAAGTAACCACTAATCATAGCAGAAGCCAAAAGCCGACCTAGACTTTCCCGACTAGTGCTGACGGTGATGCCAAAATGTTCTGAAGGTAGATTACCCAATAATCCTGTAATATTCCGTTCCATCACCTGAAAAACTTCGGCAGATGTAGGTTTAGATAGCTGGGTAACTGTCTCTGGACTCAAGGATTTAACATACTGCCATAGTAAATCGTTGGTTTCTGATTCGCTATTGAAAAATTCTGAGACACGATTGGATGGGTTACTCATTTTTTAGCTCCTTAACTACCACTACTGGCTACGGTGCTTGTGATTTTAATACTAAATGTCTGTTTTGGATTTGACTTAGCTAGCTGTTCTGTCTTCCTGTCAACTAATGTAACAGCCTCGCTTTCTGATGGAAGTAGGTGTAACCGTACTAAAGTCAGCGTATTTTCGTCACCCTAACAAATAAAGCAAAGAGTGAGAAGTTAATTAAAAACTCCTCACTCCCAATTCCTGTACAGACGCGATTAATCGCGTCTCTGCTTTTAACTTGCCAAATATTCACCCATGTTGGCTTTAGACTTGCGAAGTTTGGTTAAAGCTTCCCGCTCAATTTGCCGGACTCGTTCGCGGCTAATATTAAGTATTTCACCAATTTTAGCCAGAGTTAACGCTTGCCCATCAGTTAAACCAAAGCGTAGCGTGATTACTTCCCTCTGTTGCGGCGTAAGATCGCCCATGAGACGATCTAAGTCATAAGATAGGGAAGATTGCATAACAAACTCTTCGGGGGATGCTCCTGGATCTTCCAGCATTTCTCCCAGTTCAGTGTCGTAATTATCACCAAGCCGTAAATCTAAGGAAAGGGGCAAACGCGCCTTTTCTAGATACTCTCGTACTTGTTTGGGGGTTAATTCTAATTCTTGAGCTAGCTCACCAGCTGTAGGAGCGCGTCCCAACTTTTGAGACAATTGGCGCTGTGCCTTTTTAATCTTATTTAATTTTTCAGTAATATGGATAGGCAGCCGAATGGTACGAGCTTTTTCGGCTATAGCACGAGTGATAGCTTGCCGAATCCACCAATAGGCATAGGTAGAAAATCTATACCCTTTGGTAGGGTCAAATTTTTCTACGCCGCGTTGCATACCAATACTACCTTCTTGGATCAAGTCCAGTAAATCGACGTTGCGCTTGATGTACTTTTTAGCAACGGAGACTACCAGGCGCAAATTGGCTTCTACCATTTTACGCTTGGCAATTTCACCATCAGCGATCGCTTCGTTCAATTCTGCTGGTTCTAACTTTGTCGCTTTGGCCCACTCTTCTAAGGTCGGTTGACGACCTAACTGGGTGGCAAGAGATTCTCTTGATTCGTGCAACGTACAAGAACGTTGCACCTGTTTACCATAAAAAATCTCTTCCTCGTGTGTTAAGAGTGGCACACGGCCAATCTCACGCAGGTAAGTCCGCACGAGGTCTGTGGCTGTCTGAGCGGTCTTCATGGCGCTACTCTTTGGTAATGATGGGTTTGGCGGTAGGGTCATTAAGGGATAGATGCTTTGTTTAGGGTGCTACCCAGTCAGACTGGGAACCCATGTATGGTTTGCAACTTACGCGCCCGATAAATTCGGCTGCTCATAATAAACAAATTTAGGCTTCTTAACTGCTAAAAGTTACAGTTATTTCCTACTTTTCACAAGTATCTACAGTTAGATAAAAGCTAGCTTCTTAAACATTTTTTTATTGGAACCTTATTAATAATTGTAACATTTATGAGAAGTTTTGGCTATATAGCGACATTAAATTTCCTGGTTGTTCCAGTTCATGCAATATCGCCCTCTCTCTAAAGGCTGACTATAAGTCAATTTCAGAAATTATTTGGTGAATATAAGCTTCCTCATATTTGCTAAGATATCTCTAATGAGAACTATAGTCATTCTCTTATAACAATTACTTAATTTTCTTGGGAATTGGGCATTGGGCATTGGGCATTGGGCATTGGGTATTGGGCATTAGACACTAATTAATAGTTCTTCTTCCCCTGCTCCCCCTGCCTCCTCTGCCTCCTGCCCTCTTTCCCCCTGCCCCCTACTCCGTACTACTTCGCAATCGGGCAGTACTCTTGAATGGTTTTTACGTCCAAAGTTGTATTTTGTAAAGAACGGATAGCGGCGACGGTAGCTTTTGCGCCAGCGATGGTAGTAATGATGGGAATTTTGTAAGCTAAGGCTGTGCGACGGATTAACCTAGCATCAGTGTGGGCTTCTTCCCCGGAAGGTGTGTTGATAATAAGTTGGATTTTTTGATTTTTGATTGCATCCAAAACGTGGGGACGGCCTTCATGGAGTTTTAACACTAATTCAATATTTAACCCCTGTTCAAGAAGAACTCGCCGTGTACCAAGGGTAGCCATCACTGTAAAGCCCAAATCGATAAACTCCTTCACCACAGCACCAGCAGCAGCTTTATCGCGATCGCTCATTGATACAAATACAGTTCCAGTCAGTGGTAAACGCTCCCCAGCACCCAGTTCTGCTTTGGCAAAGGCCCGGCCAAAGTCGCTGTCAATCCCCATCACCTCACCAGTGGATCTCATTTCTGGGCCCAATATTGTATCAGTTCCTGGGAATTTATTAAAGGGTAATACTGCTTCTTTTACAGCAATATGGGTTGGTATAACTTCCTCAGTAAAATGTAGCTCCTCTAAGGTTTTACCCGACATAATTAAGGATGCTAATTTCGCTAACTGTACGCCTGTTGCTTTAGATACAAATGGTACTGTACGTGAGGCGCGGGGGTTGGCTTCCAAAATGTAAACTTGGGGAGAATAGCTGCTTGCACCGACAACAGCAAATTGGATATTCATCAACCCCACGACTGACAGCGCTTGTGCTAGCTGCACCGTCCAAGTGCGAATTTGATTGAGAACTGCCGGTGATAAGGAAATGGAAGGTAAAGAACAAGCGGAATCTCCTGAGTGAATGCCCGCTTGTTCGATGTGTTCCATGATGCCACCAATTACCACCCGTCCGGTATGATCGGCGATCGCATCAACATCGACTTCGATGGCGTTTTCCAGAAATTTATCAATTAAAATCGGATGTTCTGGTTCTATGAGTACTGCAAAGCTCATGTAGCGTTCCAACTCAGTATCAGAATAAACGATTTCCATTGCTCGTCCGCCTAATACATAGCTGGGACGCACCACTACCGGATAGCCAATGCGTTTGGCGACAATCAGCGCATCTTCGTAACTCCGCGCAATCCCATTCGGTGGTTGGGAAATATTTAACTGTTGGAGAATCTTTTCAAACCGCTCCCGGTTTTCTGCCATGTCGATGGAATCTGGGGATGTACCCCAAATTTTAGTCAGCAGTCCTGAAGTGTCATTGTTAAGAAACTCTTGTAAAGGAATAGCCAACTTTAGCGGGGTTTGTCCGCCAAACTGGATTATTACGCCCACTGGATTTTCAGTTTCGATGATGTTAAGAACATCTTCTTTTGTTAAAGGCTCAAAGTAAAGGCGATCGCTGGTATCGTAGTCTGTCGAAACTGTCTCTGGGTTGGAGTTGACCATAATCGTCTCATACCCCGCATCCTTCAAGGCGTAGGCGGCGTGACAACAACAATAATCAAACTCAATTCCCTGCCCAATGCGGTTGGGGCCACCACCCAAAATTAACACTTTTGGCTTGGTTGCGGGCATTACCTCTGTTTCTTCTTCGTAGGTAGAATAGTAGTAAGGGGTAAGGGCTTCAAACTCAGCCGCGCAGGTATCTACGGTTTTGTAAACTGGGATGATTCCTAGTGACTTGCGGTAAGCGCGAACTTCATCTTCGGTGGTTTTGGTGGCATAAGCAATTTGGCGATCGCTATATCCGTCCCGCTTCACTTCATAAAGTTGCTCTTTTGTCAATTGCTGCAAAGGTGTCCGCTTCAGGAATTTTTCGACATCTAGGAGTTGCTGCAATTTATCTAAGAACCATCGGTCAATACCAGTCAGTTCATAGATTTCTTCAATAGTCATACCTTGCTGCAAGGCATGACGCACGGCAAAAATGCGATCGGGGTTAGGTGTCCGCAGTTGGGCGCGAATTTGTTCACCACTAGGTAATTTCTCGGCTTTGTCGCAACCCCAACCAGCGCGTCCGGTTTCGAGCGATCGCAGCGCCTTTTGGAAGGATTCGTTGAAAGTCCGTCCAATTGCCATTGCTTCCCCGACTGATTTCATCTGGGTTGTCAGCACTGGGTCAGAACCGGGGAACTTTTCAAAAGCGAAGCGGGGGATTTTTGTCACCACATAGTCAATTGTCGGCTCAAAGGATGCGGGAGTTTTCTTGGTGATGTCATTTTGAATTTCATCCAAGGTATAGCCGACAGCCAATTTTGCGGCAATTTTGGCGATGGGAAAACCCGTAGCTTTGGAAGACAAAGCTGAACTGCGGGAAACGCGGGGGTTCATCTCAATTACAACCACATCCCCATTAAGCGGATTAACGGCAAATTGAATATTAGAACCGCCAGTTTCCACACCTATCTCGCGGATGATTTTAATTGCCATATCCCGCAGCCTTTGATATTCTTTATCAGTAAGGGTTTGCGCGGGAGCGACGGTAATTGAGTCCCCGGTGTGAATGCCCATAGGGTCAAGGTTTTCGATGGAACAGATAATCACCACGTTATCTGCCAAATCACGCATCACTTCGAGTTCATATTCTTTCCAGCCCAGCAAAGACTGGTCAATGAGAATTTGCGAAACGGGACTGGCATCTATACCTACCTGTGCCATTTCTTCAAATTCTTCTTGGTTGTAGGCAATACCGCCACCACTTCCGCCCATTGTGAAAGCTGGACGAATAATTAGGGGATAACTACCAATTTGACGGGCAACCGCTTTGGCTTCTTCCAAAGTTTCGGCTGTGTCGCTAGGACACACAGCTACCCCAATTCTTGCCATTGCTTCACCGAACAGTTTTCGATCTTCGGCTTTTTCAATGGCTGGCAGTTTAGCGCCGATTAACTCAACGCCATACTTTTCCAACACGCCATTTTTGGCTAAAGCAACGGCGAGGTTGAGGGCGGTTTGTCCTCCCATCGTTGGTAGTAAAGCGTCGGGGCGTTCTTTCTCAATGACTTTTTCGACCAATTCTGGAGTTAACGGCTCAATGTAAGTGCGATCAGCCGTTTCCGGGTCGGTCATAATCGTTGCAGGGTTTGAGTTGACCAAAACTACTTCATAGCCTTCTTCTCGCAGCGCTTTGCAGGCTTGAGTGCCAGAGTAGTCAAACTCACAGGCTTGTCCAATCACAATTGGGCCAGAGCCTAACAGTAGAATCTTCCGGAGGTCGTCACGGCGGGGCATAGTCGTTGCCTTGGAGTATGAGAATACAAATCCTGATTATTTTAAGGGTCTTTACACCCTGTCGTGCTTTTTATTATTAAGTTTTCTAGGTTTGATGACAAAGAAGGATTGGAAACTAGGGAATAAGGTGCAGGTTAGAGGGTACAGATTATTTCGTGTTCCCTGTTACCTCTCCCCTAACCCAAATACTCAAAGCCCTATGATTATTTTTTACTTCTAAATACTATTTAATTCTGACGAGCAAATTTTTAAAGCTTTTGCAAATTTCTGTTATTTAGTTTGATAAAACTTTGCGACAAATGATAATTTATTATTGCATATATCTGTCAGCTTATTCAGCCCAAATAAATTTCTTAGAGAAAAACATTTACTAACTATCTAATTGCCAAATATTTTCAACATTAAATCTTATGATGATATGTTTATTTAAATTAAAAATGGCAGAGGAACAAGGGTATCATTCTCTGCCATTCTTTATAATATTTTAAGAGTTCGTGCTGCCAACTTTTTCTTTCAGTCTAGGTAAATAAATCTAGATTATGAGAGTTTTAGCTTTGAGCCGCTTGGACAAACCCTAAAGTTAAGCTATCTTTAGCGAGGAAGTGAGACAAATGATAAGCACGTTCCTCGGTTTTCAACAAAATCTTTTCGTACAGATAGCGTGTACCCCGATCGCCTAAACTCTCTGCCTGAGCAGCTTGGCGGCGAATCACGCCAAGAATAGCTTGTTCTGCGGCTAAGTCATTTTCCACCATTTGGCGAGAGGAATATACGCCTTCAGACTCTTGCTCAAAACAGGTTAATTCTGCTAATTTGCTAAAGGTCGCTACTGGAACACCACCTAGTCCATCCAAGCGTTCTCCAATTTCATGGATGTGGTCTTGTACTTGGTTGTAGCTTTCGTTAAAAAACTCATGCAGAGAGTAAAATTCTGAGCCTTCAACTACAAAATGATGCTTTTGGTACTGCAAATACAGTGCCTGGAAACTAGCTAATACGACGTTGAATCCTTCTGTAACTGGAGCAGTGACGCTGTGATCCAGCAACACGGGATTGTCATATACATTACCAAAATTTCGTAACAAAGTTTGCGTTTCAGACATTGTGTTCCTCTCTTTTTAACAGTTATAGATTTTAACTGCTTATTCTCAACATATTAACATTTTAATAATAAGTGCAAGCCAATTTGCCAGCACAAGATTTTGTATTTTTGCTTACTAATAATCTCAATTTTATTGTTTGCTGGATGATGGCACACCTATCAATGTGCATAAATCTCTCATTAATATTGACATCACGACTTAAATGTGCATATTTCCCAATAGAGGCAGGGGGCAGGGCACAAGCGAGAGAATAAAAATTAAAATTATCTCTCTCCTCTGCCCCCTGCTCCCTACCTCTTCCCCCTCTCAATATGGGATGGCTGTAAAAGTTTGACTTTTTTTTCCAAAATTAATGAGAATTGTTTGCACTTAAGGTATGCTGGTTTTAAGAGGTTACACTCCTAAAACTTTCACTAAGCAGAGAGTTAAATCGCGGTAATTACTGCAAGTTTGTTGCACTTTGAGGGCAATTCTCTTGAAATCGTTTAGTTCAGAAATAGAAAGCAACCACCTTGTAGAGGTGAATTGGGCAGATCGCTGGCAAGTCTATCAACGCCTAAAGGAGTTAGATATTCCCTGTACTTGTATAGCTAACCAGCCATTGAAAGTTGAAATTAGCTCTCCTGTGATAGCTGTTCAACTTTGGAGTGTGATACAGCGATTAACAGCCTCCCGTCAAGAGCAAATTTTGACTCTTGAGTACTGTTGGAAAATTGCTAACAACAGTTCTAATTTTTAGCTACTGCTGAGAATATCTTGCTTGATTGCTTGTACTTAGTTAAAAGGAGATCAAAAAAATGGGTGCATCTCACACTATGGAAGTATCAGAATTTTGTCTTGAGGGCAGATTTATAAATTTTGTTATTAAAGATGGCTATAAGCTTAAAGGCTTAATGCTGGGGACTCATGAAGGTGAGTCTTACATTAAACTAGCTAAACATTTACGGGCTGCTTTTGACTTGCGCTTACCATCAGGGACTTGGCTGCAAGTTGTTGGTTACAAAAAGCATGATTTGAAGGATGGTACTGTCACTCTGAAAGCTGAACGGGTAATGGCGGCGCGTTCTGATATGGGGAGAGTTGAAACGATCGCACCAATACAAGAACCCCCATCTATTGATAATGTCAAGGTAAAGCCAGCTAAGGCTAAAGCCACAATTTTGGTGTGTCAAAAGTCTGATTGTATGAAACGGGGTGGTAAAGCAGTTTGTCAGGCGTTGGAGGCAGCTTTAAGCGATCGCGGTTTAGAAGACCAAGTTACAATCAAGGGCACTGGTTGTATGAAAAATTGTAAAGCTGGGCCAAACTTAGTTATGCCAGATAAAACACGTCATAGTCGAATTCAGGCTGCACAAATCTCCAGGTTGATGGATAAGCATTTTGGTGACAAGAGTTTAGAAGCACAGCCAGAGAATTTAAGAGAAGTGGCCATATCTAATAGCAAGTTTTGCTGACCTAAGCAGGTAAGCATGAATAAACCTAACTATGCAACAAAATGTAATATAGCTGAAATCTTTGTGATTGCTTCTCATAAGAGATGCTGCAAGTAGCTTGCTTCTTTGCAGGAGTAGGTTTCACTCGCAATTACGTACTTGTGGATTTTCCCACCCACCTATTTAGTGAAATCTTGACATTTCAATGAGAAAGCTTAATAATATCTTCTCAAGTGTGTTCCGTTAATACTCGGCCGTAAAGTCCGATAGAAGTTTGCAATAAAATCAAAAAACTGGCCTTAATTTAAAGCCAGTTTTTTGAATGAATGGGATTTTTATTAAGCAATTTTTAACCGGGATGCTCCCATAATTTGGAAAAATTAAAGGGAATGTGGTTGATTGATGAATGCGTAGGCGCAAAGAGATTTGTCGTTAGACATCGCTTAAATTTGAAGCGTCAATCATCAATAATTTAAAAACAAATGCCACATACCCCTCAGTGGATATACATCGTTTTTTTTACATTTTCCACGATAGTCATGATTTTTCTATTCCGTCATGACTGGAATCGCCTGGCTAAACTCTACCGCACGAAAGAAGCGCCGCCACAAAACTTTTCCCGAATGCAAAGCGGTTCTGTGGGTTTGGTGTATTACAAAGGGACTTTAAATGTTGGTACAACTCCTCAAGGGATTTATCTGAGTATTTTTCCCTTATTTGGCTTGGGACTTCCGCCGTTGTTAATTCCCTGGAGTGCCATTAGGAAAATTGAACCTGCTAACCAACTATTTATTGAGCGTTTTCGTTTGTATCTTAGTTCTCCAAAAGTCAAACTGATTTTAAGCAAAGATATTTTGGAACCAGCTAAAGAGTTTTTAGCCACACAGGGATTTGAGTGGATTTAGACAAATCCCATTTTGACCTGGCCGATCATCTAAAATTCCTCCTACTCATTTTTAAATTGGTATTAGAATTGCAAAACAGCTTTGTCATGAGCAAGGCAAAGTAGTAGAAGCGATCGCTTCACAATTCTTAGTGAAAATTACATGACCTAAGTTAGAGAAGACTGCAACAACTGTCGCATGGATGTAGCCTGCACATGATTAGGGAAGATAGTTAAAAAGTTATTTAGGTCATGAATAGCTATACGGATACGCTCTAAGGAAGCACCTTGAGATAAGGTACGCTGATATAATTGCTCTGCTGGTTGAGTATAATGAGCAGCCAAATAGTAAATAGCTAAATTAAAGGCATTACGCGAGTTTTTAGCATCTTTTTCATAACGCTCTTTAGCAAGGTTTATGGCAAGCGCTAGATCAGATCGCGCTTTGTCTGGTTGGTTAAGGGCTGAGTAAGTTAAAGCGCGATTATACAAAGACCAACCATAGTTAGATTTTAAGTCGATAGCATGACTCAAATCTGCAAGAGCTTCATTGTACCGCTTCAGCATCAGATAGGTCTCACCCCGATTTGCGATCGCCCAGCTAAATTTGGGGTTAAGTTCAATCGCGCGGTCAAAATCTTGTAGAGCTTCCTCGTCACGCTTTATTAATTGGTAAATTTCACCGCGATTTGCGATCGCCCAGTCAAGTTTGGGGTTAATTTCAATAGCGCGGTCTAAATCTTGTAGGGCTTTTGCGTGACTCCCCATTAAGGAGTGAGTTAGACCGCGACTGGCGATGGCCCAGTCAAGTTTGGGGTCAAGTTCAATGGCGCGGTCAAAATCTTTTAGGGCTTCTACGTAACGCTTCATTGAGCGGTAAGTTTGACCGCGACTTGCGATGGCCCAGTCATATTTGGGATCGAGTTCAATGGCGCGGTCAAAATCTTCTAGGGCTTCTGAGTAACGCTCCATTAAAGAGTAAGTTTCACCACGCCAACCTAGAGCAATTGGTTGCCATTTAACCTCAATCCTAGAATTCTGTAGGACTGCGGTAAACATTTCCAATGTAACTTGATAAAGTTTTTCATCATAAGCTTTTAATCCATTAGCTAGCTGCTCACTCCAACGCTGAACTTCGTTAGAATCGACATCTTTACCAGCCTGAAGCATTGTTGCTACCCAAAGTTGGGCAAAAGTCCGTTGATTTTTGAGTGCAGCAAGGAATTCATTGAGAGCTACGGGCAAGTACTTTTGTGGTGATTGACATAAACAGTGATACAAAACGTTGAGTTTATAGCTTTGCCAAGTTGGATCTCCCCAAGCTTTGATTTCATCCAATTGCAGATTATTCCGCAAGCTGTCATAATATTCTGCCAACTTACAATGTATATCAGCCCAACCTTGCGGCGATGAAAGGCGCTTGTGGCGTAACATTTGGGTTTTGACCACATCATGATAAGCCCAACCATCGGTACGTTCGTTGACAAAGGATGTTTCTTTCAGCCAAGTAAATAGCTCATCAGCTTCTTTTTCTCCTCTTAAATTG
The DNA here is from genome assembly GCF_043099725.1 of Nostoc sp. C110. Lineage (GTDB taxonomy): Bacteria > Cyanobacteriota > Cyanobacteriia > Cyanobacteriales > Nostocaceae > Nostoc > Nostoc muscorum_A. The sequence goes on from NZ_CP171148.1 coordinate 698,954, forward strand.
GCGATAACATCCCGGTTTAAGCACCGAGGAATGGCAGCATCAAGTGCCACTTGCCGCCGCTTAGGGTCGTCAATCCATTTTAAAAAGCGTTCTACAGCACTGCTGCTAGGCTCAATTACTTGGTTCGGGTCATTGGGATGAGCATCTGCTAACATTCCTACCAGCAGGGGTAAGTTTCCAGAAAGGCGCAAGATAACTTCAATAATGCGATTGTCCGTAATGCCTTTGCGAGTTAGATATTGTTGGGCTTCCTCTTCTGTAAAGGGTTCTAGAGGGAAACGAACTATTAACCCCTCGTAAGGAGCCCAATAATTTTTATCTAATTCATGACGACCAGCAATAGTTATCAATATATTGAGAGATACTTCACCGTGACGACCGTCCAAAATTTCCCGTAGCCAGTTATCTAGAAATTCTCCGGTGCGTTCATAGGTATCAAAAAACAAAACAACACCAGTTTCTTTTGCAATTTTAAAAATATCTTGCAAAAATAGCGGGGTCAGCACTTCTTCAGGTTCTTGAACTAAGCGCACCTCGTCTTTATTTGTTATTTTTTTTGCAACATAAGAAGCCCATTCTCCGGCTTGGGTAGCGAAAGCATCCTCATCTACAAAGTCAAATACAGCACCGCCAACGGGAACTCGACGCGCTAAACGTACCCCAGTTTTTGCCATAGTTTTCCCCACAAAAGCCGAAAAGCCTTGAGGAGCTTCTGGATCGGTTTCTAATTCTTGGCGCTTTTGACGGTAAACTTTGTACCGTTCCGTAAACTGCGATAGTTTATGACCTTGCCGTTCTAAATCCTCAGCTAGACGACCCATGACTTCTGGTATAGTTTTTTCAGCTTCATCGATGTAAGCCGAAATAATTTTTGCTTCGTCAGCAATTTTACGAAACTGTCGCAGCAGGGTACTTTTACCAACTCCACCTTGACCCCAAACGTTATACAGAAAACGACGGCGATCATCTTCTGGGGGTAATGCTAAATTTTGGCGAAATTGGTTTACTTGGTCTTCACGACCCACAAAACCTGATTGTTGGCGCTGCTTAAGAATATCTTGTAGACTCTTGGGCTTGTTTTGTGGGTTCATTACAAGATTTAATTTTGAGGTGCTAGTGTTTACAGAATAACTACTAAATATACAAAGTGTATTTCGGAATTTCTTAAACTTTTTCTGGGTAATTTTTATGCGTTGACCTTCTGAGGCTCAACTTTGACCTTCTGAGGCTCAACTTTGACCTTCTGAGGCTCAACTTTGACCTTCTGAGGCTCGACGTTGACCTTCTGAGGCTCGACGTTGACCTTCTGAGGCTCGACTTTGACCTTTTGAGGCTCGACTTTGACCTTTTGAGGCTCGACGTTGACCTTTTGAGGCTCGATGTTGACCTTTTAAGGCTCGATGTTGACCTTTTGAGGCTCGATGTTGACCTTTTGAGGCTCAAAAATGCCCTGGCGACTAGAAGTCGCGGCTACACAGGCAAAACCCGCCTGTGCGGGTTTCAAAAATGTTTAGATTCAAAACGCAAAAAGGACATAACTAAAGTTATGCCCCTATAAATGATGTATATTTTAGCAAATTTGCAACTAGTATAATTGCTTATTGCAAGCTTTAGCTAACTGGGACTTCGGATTGCTTTTTCTTAGAACGGCGGTTAAACCTGCGTCCCATCTCATCAATTACTGCATCTAAACCTGCGACATCACCGCTAGCTTTGGCATAGCTATAAACTGCTAATGCTGCTGCATACGCTTCACTAGCAGCAGCTATACAGGTATCATCCACCAATTCTTGCAGTTGCGTTAGAGACAACAGCACCGGATACAAGTCCTCATATATTTCTAAATCCCGGCGCATTTCTTCTAAATCAAAGTAACGAGGCAAAAAGTTAGGGTTTTGTGTTGCCACTTCTAAAGCTTTGCTGACAAAAGCCCGACTTTTATCTCCCATCTTCAGCATTGTTCGCCGATCTTCAGGGGTCAAATCAATCAAAAACGGTAACTTTTCTCTAATTGTAGCGATCGCCTGCATGACTGCTTCTTTATCTGCTGGAGCTAGGCTGGCACTGATGCGATTTTTTGCCATTTTTAATACTCCTTTAGGGTACTTCATTTCAGTATTCCCAAAGTTGTAGAAGTGATCGCATTAGCTTTCAAAACAGTCTACTGCCAAGACACCAAGAATTTATTACATAGAATCGAGCCGATGACGTAATTGGCTACTAAAAGCATCAATTACAGTGACGACTACCAAAAGCACTAGCATCATGGTTGTTGCTTTGGTGTACTCGAACCCGTCGATGTAACTTTTTAACTGAAAGCCAATACCACCTGCACCAACTACACCCAAGACAGAAGCAGCACGGATGTTGTACTCAAACATCCAAAAGGTGTAACCCAATCCCAGAGGTAGCACTTGCGGGAGAATGCCGTATTGAGCAATCTGTAACTTGGAGGCTCCGATAACTTCCAACGATTCAAGAGAACGCGGATCAACTGCTTCAATTGCCTGTTGATAAAATTTGGCAAGGTAGCCGATGGTGTAGATTCCCAAAGCTAAAGTTCCTGCTGGTGCGCCTAAGCCAGTGGCGGCAACAAAAATTAGCCCTAGAATAATTGAGGGGACGGAACGTACAGTATTTTGCAGCAAATTAGCTAGCGATCGCAACCACCCAGGCGCAATATTGCTGGCGCTAGCTATAGCAATCGGTACAGAAAGAATTGCCCCAATGGTAGTTCCCCATAAAGACATCTGTACAGTTTCAATTAGTGCCTTAACTGCAATATCTAAAACTTTCCAATCGGGAGGAAATAACCGAGTAATAAAATCGGTGATGTATGGCCAGCTAGAACTTAGCAGTTCAAAATCGAGTTTGAGTCCTCGTAAAGCCCAACCATAAATTACCACAACAATTAATGAGATGAGTAGAGAACTCAGCCAAGGGTAGAAGCGTAAGCGTTTTGACTTAAAGAAGTAACTCATATTGTATTGAAGAAGAATTCAGGAGTCAGAATCCAGGAGTCAGAATGAATTTTGAATTCTGGCGACTGAATTCTGTTTTGTTAAATCAAATCCCACTCAGGGAACTCCAAGAAATAAATTATCCAATATTGTGGGGTGGACAACATGAGCGCCATATAGACTGGGCGGGCAAGATGCCCACCCCACAGGAGTTAATTGGATATTTTTTATTTGGAAGTCCCTTAAGCAGAAACTTTCGCAAATTGAGCTTGTAAGTTGTCACAAAGTCCTTGGTAAACGACGCGTCCAGCATCTAAGACGATCGCTCGTTGGGCGTATTTTTCTGCGATTCCCAAATCGTGCAAAACTGCGACAATAGTCATACCTTGCTGAGTGTGCAATTCAGATAGAGTTTCCATGACTTGTTGCGATGCCACAACATCTAAGCCAGTGATGGGTTCATCAACTAAGAGAATTTGCGGTGATTGAATTAAAGTCCGAGCGATCGCTACTCGTTGTTGCTGTCCCCCACTTAATTGACTGGTTTTTTGAAAAGCTAATTCTCCCAGTCCTAACTGTTCTAATAAATTTAGTGCCAACAAGCGATCGCGTTTGGAAAATCCCAACAGTGTTTGCCAAGTTGTTCTTTTACCAAGGCATCCACACAAGACATTTTCCAGTGCTGATAACTGCCGAATTAATCCGCCACCTTGAAATAACATACCAACATTGCGCCGGATCTTTGGCAGTGTTCGGGAATTCATCTCAACATTATTGACGATGATTTCTCCTCTGGCTGATGGGACTAGTCCAACTAGCGATCGCAGTAATGTAGATTTACCAGCACCGTTTAGGCCTAGCAAAACGACAAATTCACCGCGTTTAATCTGGCAATTAATCCCGTTGAGAATAGGACGATTGAGAGATGGAGCATAAGCTGTTTCTAGGTTATGACACTCAATAACATAATCATTCATAGAAATTTATTGAACAGAATTCAGGAGTCAGGAGTCAGGAATCAGAATCTGACTTTTCACGGCATCTGAAAAACCTCTCTCTAAATCTTTTTCCTAAAAGGAGAGAGACTTTGAATTTCCCCCTTCCCGCATTGGGAACAGGGTAGTTTCATACAACCAGAGAAAAACTAAAATTGGGTTTCAAAGCCTCTTGACCTTTCGGGGAGAGGTTTGGAGAGGGGTAAAAAGCCATGCCACAAAACAAGAAATAAAAACTTATGTATTTTTCTTTTTTCGTATGAAACCACCCTGCCCTTCCCGCATCGGGAAGGGGGTTAGGGGGTTAGGTTTTTCGTGGACTTTTCCACATAACTTGAAAAGTCAGAGTCAGAATGGGCTAAACCTTAGCTATCCGCTAACAGAATGAATTTTGACAGAAATTGCGGATAGCGCCGCGTCTCGTAGAGAATGTCAAGATTGATAAGTTCTGAATTCTGAATTCTGAATTTTGAATTCTAAATTATGGTTCAATGCCAGCAATTTGCAGAGCTTCGCGGATAGTTGCTAGGTGACGATCATGGTTAATTCGCACTAATTCTGTGGAATTATACAAGTCGCTTAACAACTTATTATTTTGCGACTGATTTAATTTCAGTAAAGCGTTGATGATTTTTTCCCGTGTTGGGGCTGGAACATCATCATCAATAGCAATACCGTGGGCAGGTACACCAGTAATTTTGTGTAGAACCCGTAACTGACTCTTCTCTTGGGCGGTGATATAAGGTGGATTCAGGGCATATTCTGACACAACAGCCACATCAGCTTGACCGCGCACAACTGCTTGCAAGGCTTTGCTGTAATTGCCGCCATAAGAAACTTGACCAAAGAAATCATCTAAGCGATCGCGGTTGGGTACAAATTTTTGTTTGACCAACTCAGCAACAGGGATAATAAACCCAGAGCCAGAAGTAGGGGAAGTAAAAGCCATTTTCTTGCCCCGTAGTTGTTCTAAAGTAGCTTTAGCTGAATTTTGAGTTTTTAGGGGACTATTCTTAGGGACAACAAATGTTGAGCTATAGGTGTATCTTCCAGAATAAGTGGAACGAACTTCGGCTAGATACAAGCTGGCGTTTGCTAATTGTCTTGCTTTCAAAGCTGGACGGCTACTTAAAAAAGCGACATCAGCCCGATTTGCTCTCAAAGCTTCTACAGCAGCTGTATCATCACCAACTTGGGCAACGACTGGAATTCCTAACTCTTTCGATAAAAAAGCTCCTACCGCATTTGCCTTATTTTGCAAGTCTGTAGAATCAGCACGACTGGGAAAAACTATTGTTAAAGTCTTCTGCCCTTGAGCAAGTAAGCGTGGTGTCTGTTGATTAGTGGTGGGGTTGGCGATCGTTGCCTGCATAGCCCCTACTGTGCTGACTACTAAACCTGTAAGTACTGCAAATGCCGCACCAGCACCCAATAAGCTCTTTTTCCTCACACTCATTTGCAACTCTCCATTAGGAAGTTTTCTCAGTTTTTTTGCTAATTAATTTTAATTAATCCCTAAAAAAGATTTATAGCTTTTAAGAAAAAAAGTCAATAAGAAAGCCTAGTTTATTTGGAGAGTTGTAGGCTTCTTTTGTGAGTGGATTGGCACTAACCGCTAATTACAGCGATCGCATCAATCTCTACCAACACATCTTTAGGTAAGCGCGATACCTGAACACAAGCCCGCGCTGGGGCTGTATTTTCCGGGAAATATTTAGCATAAATGGCATTCACCGCCGCAAAATCATTCATATCAGCTAGAAATACGGTGGTTTTCACCACATCTTCAAAAGTTGCTCCGGCTGCCGTGAGGATGGCTTCAAGATTAGCTAATACCTGCTCAGTTTGCTTTTTGACATCATCAGTGTAGACAACATCACCAAGGCGGGGATCGATGGCAATTTGTCCGGCGATGAATACAAATTGACCTGAAGCTGCGATCGCTTGATTATAAGGGCCCACTGGTGCGGGTGCGTTATCAGTATTAATTACTTTACGGGTCATAGATATTACTTTCTCTAACGATGTTTCCTGTTTACCGATTTTCGCTTCAGCTGCGATCGGTTTGTAAACTTCTCCATCTGGCATTATCGCACCAGTTAGGTCAGCATCTTTAAAGGTTGCTCGATAGATATTTGCCCCAGTTAAGTCAACCCTTCTCAAATTTGCTCCATCCAAATTTGCCTTGGTTAAATTTGCCCATCGCAGATTGGCTTTTTCTAAATTCGCTCCTTGGAGAAATGTTTTTGTAAGGTTTGTACTTTGAAGAGATGCTGCTGTAAAGTCTATATCAGCCAAATTCATGCCTGAGAGATCAACTTGGTGGAGATTCGCTCTATGAAATATACTTCCTTGGAGTTTGGCACTTTGCAATATTGCCTCAGTTAAGTTTGCCAGAGTTAAGTTTGCTCCAATCAAGTACGCCTGAACCAAATTTGCCTTAGTTAGATTAGCTTTACTGAGATTAGCTTTAGCTAAAGAAGCAGCAGTTAGGTCTGCACTACTAAGATTTGCTCCACTTAAATTTGCTGTATCTAAGTTTGCATAAATTAATTTCGCACTACTTAAGTTTACATCTGTGAGGTTTGCCTGTTCTAAGTTTGCATGATTCAAATTTGCGCTGTTCAAAGTTGATCGACTTAAGTCAGCACCATTGAGGTCTGCCCAATAAAATATTGCTGAAGAAGCACTTACTGAATTTAATTTTGTATCTATTAGAGATGCTTTAGTGAGATTTGTACTATTAAGTTTTGCTTGGGTTAAGTTTGCCCCACTTAAATCAACTCCAGTCAAATTTGCATTAGTTAGGTCTATCTCACTGAGGTCTGCACCTTTAAGATTTTCTTGACTCAAATTTACTGAATGAAATTTCCGTTCTCCTGCGGCGTATTTCTCTAAAAGTTCCTCAGCGTCCATAATGCACCTTTGAATACCACTGACACAGTATAAACACAAAAACTTTGTGTCATAGGTATTACTCTCTTTTCTTCCTTCGCGCCCTTTGCGTCTTGGCGGTTCGTCCCTCTTACCCCAACCTCGGACGTATCTCATAATGCCATCAGATCTACATCTTGAGCGCACTCGTATAATACTGTTACGACAGACTGCAAAATATTATTTATGAATAAACCAGGATGAATATTAAAGAAATACTGCTCCAAGAAATTGAATCATCCTCAGATGTTCTACTAGCTGAAACACTGGATTTTTTACGTTTTCTAAAGACAAAACCAACAACCAAGGAAATATCTCTTGACCTGTCAACGGAAAAAAATGATGATACTTCCAGTCATCAAACAAAACCGGAAATACAGGAAGCAACACCAATTCTCAAAGGCTCTAAAGCAGAAGACTTGCTAAAATTTGCGGGAACCTGGCAAGGAGATGACTTTGAAGAGTGCTTGCAACTTGTTTACGAAACCCGTTCCCCGGCTAAATTTTAGTCATGTACCTCCTAGATACCAACCATTGTAGCCGGATCATTTTTGGAGAAACAAACGTCATTCGTCGGTTACAAGAACACATCGGTTTAGGGGTTGCAACTAGCGTTATTGTGCAAGGCGAACTCCTTTACATGGTGCAAAAGTTTTCTCAACAAGAAGCAAATCTTCGCTTTGTCAAAACTTTTCTCCAAACCATTGACCTTTATCCCATTAGTGGAGGAGTTGCCGATGTTTACGGTAGCCTCAAAGGAGAAATTGTCAAACATTTTGGCCCCAAAGACAAAGCAAAACGTAGAAAGTTTACAGTTCAAGATTTGGGTTTTAGCGATAACGACTTGTGGATAGCATCAACCGCTCTGCACTATAACCTCACCCTCATTTCAAGAGACAGCGATTTTCAAAGGATACAACAGGTGCAAGCCTTGGCTTTAGAATCTTGGCTTTGACATCCTCCTAACACCAACGAATTTCCGTATGCTAGGGAATTCCAGATATTCCTCTCCCGTCTTCTCTCTGCGCTCTCTGCGTCTTGGCGGTTCGTCCCTCTTACCCCAACCTCGGACGTATCCCGTAATGCCGATACCGCCAATAATCCCGCAGAATGCGATCGTGGTCAAAACATAAATTACCAGGCACACGCCAATACTCAAAAACTCCTACACCCTTGGCATCATCCCCAGCCTTTGGTTCCCCCGTCGCTGTCGCCAAAAATACAATGCTAATCGTATGCTGACGCGGATCACGATTGGGGTCAGAATATACCAGTAATTGTTCAACTAATTCCACCTGCAAACCTGTTTCTTCCTCAGCTTCTCGCCGGGCCGCCACTTCCACGGCTTCCCCATAATCTACAAACCCACCAGGAATAGCCCAACCTAAAGGTAGATTATGTCTTTCAATTAACACTATTGGCCGATGAGGTCGATCTACTAGTTCAATGATGATATCAACTGTCGGTGCAGGATTTCGGTAAGTCATATTTATTTAGTCATTAGTCATTGGTCATTGGTCATTGGTCACTTGTACTGAGCGTAGTCGAAGTATTGGTTATTCACAAAGGACAAATGACAAAAGACAAATGACAATCAAAATGAGTTTACTTGATTTACCGTGCAAATACTGTTCCGTGATAAATTCGATGCAATCGCGTAGCGTGTGCATCAAACAATTGCTCTCTCTCATAATTCAGGTTACTTATGCCTTTTCCTAGATCCAGTGGTATTTTGCTGCATCCTACATCCTTTCCCAGTCGATTTGGCGTTGGAGATTTAGGCTTAGAAGCCTATCGCTTTATTGATTTTCTCAAAGATACCCATCAACAATATTGGCAAGTTTTACCCCTAGGCCCCACTGGATATGGTAATTCCCCGTATATGTGCTACTCGGCAATGGCAGGAAATCCCCTGTTGATTAGCCCAGAAAAACTACGAGATGAGGGTTTGCTATCTGAAGAAGACTTTGCTCATTTACCAGGATTTCCGGTAGAAAAGGTAGACTTTGACCAGGTTGTGCCAATTAAGATTGGGCTACTTAAAAAAGCCTGTGAAAACTTTAGAGCCAATGCTACGCCTATCCAGCAGAAAGAGTTTGAAGGTTTTTGCGACAGCAAAGCCTACTGGCTAGAGAATTACGCCTTATTTATGGCGCTGAAAGATGCCCATAATGGTGCAAGCTGGCATACATGGGAAGCAGAATTTGTCAAGCGTAAACCTGAAGCATTAGCTCAAGCAGAGGATCGGCTCAACGGAGATATTTTTTATTACAAGTTCGTCCAATTTGAGTTTTTCCGGCAGTGGTCAGACCTGAAAAACTATGCCAATATGCGCGGTATTGACATTATTGGCGATATCCCTATTTACGTATCTCACGATAGTGCTGACGTGTGGGCACATCCCGATATCTTTTGCTTAGACGAAGAGACAGGAGAAGCTGCTCAAATGGCGGGAGTCCCACCAGATTACTTTAGCGCCACCGGTCAATTGTGGGGCAACCCAGTTTATAACTGGGAGGAATTGCAAAAACAAGACTTTAAATGGTGGGTGCAACGCTTTGAAGCAATGCTAGATTATGTCGATATAATTCGCATTGACCACTTCCGAGGCTTCGAGGCATATTGGTCAGTACCCAAAGGCGAAGAAACTGCCATGAATGGCGAATGGGTGGAAGCACCTGGAGACGCTTTTTTTGCAGCGATTAGGGAGAAGTTGGGCAAGCTACCCGTCTTGGCAGAAGATTTGGGAGTAATTACACCAGAGGTAGAAGCGCTCCGAGACAAGTATGAATTTCCTGGAATGAAGGTTTTGCAGTTTGCCTTTGGTTCTGATCCCGGTAATCCATTCTTACCATTCAATTACCCGCGAAATGCTGTAGTTTATACTGGCACTCACGATAATGACACAACTGTAGGCTGGTTCAATTCAGCTAATGATAACGAAAAGCATAACTTATCGCTTTATTTAGGTTCTATTAGTCCTGAAGGCATCCAGTGGGATTTAATTCGCCTAGCTTTGAGTTCCATAGCTAATCAAGCGATTATTCCCTTGCAAGATGTTTTGGGATTAGGAAACGAAGCGCGGATGAATTTTCCTAGTACTGCTGAGGGTAACTGGGGGTGGCGCTATCAAGCAGAAGCGTTGAGAGATGAATTACGCGATCGCTTAAAAGTTCTTACCAGACTTAATGGACGCGCGCCGCAAGAAAATTAAGGAGTAGGGAGACAAGGGAGACAAGGGAGACAAGGAAGAGGGAGGAGTAAATGCCTCCTTGTCTTCCTTGTCCTCCTCATGCCTCTCATCTCCCCTAGTCTTTTTATTGTCTGCGAGACGCTGCGCTTAGTTTGCTTCCTTGTAAGGGTAAAATTTTGAATTTATTTCTCCCTTATCTCAAAACATTAGGCTTGGCAGCAATCCTAATTTCTTCCTCTTTCCCTGGCTCTCCCATTTCCTTAGCTTTCTCCTGGTTGACGCTCATCAACACACCACCAGCATTATCAGTTTTCACTGTCAGTTGCTCTTGAGCTTTCCAAATCCGGTGAGTTCCCTCTGGAAGAATACCCTCAAACTCGGTTTTACCATCGGCTATGACGCGAATCCAAGATGACGCTTTCAAAGTGACACCAATTTGTACAACCTGTCCCTCTTGTCCGCCGTCAACGGGATTACTGACAGGTTGAACTTTTAGGGAATCTTTTGGTTGGGTTGGCTCTGGGTTAACAAGGGATTTTTGTTTTGGGTATATTTGGTTTTGGCTATTACTTGCTTGTAGTACCGCGTTATTTAATAACTGAGACAACCCATTTACAGAGCATACGATTAGCAATATGTAAAGAAAGTAAAGATGAATCGGACGTAGTTGATTAATGGGTGAAGTATTCCCCATACCTTGAGGGTTTAATTGTGCAGAACTAATCGGAAAAGTGCCCGAAAATTCTACTCCATTCAAGCCTAGAGCATCGGCAAATTGCCTGATCAAACCCTGAATATAGACTGGTTCTGGGAGATCATTTATATTACCTTCTTCGATCGCCTGTAGTAATCGTTGAGGAATTCTGGTTAATACAACCACTTGCTCTAGAGATAAGCCCTTTTCTTGACGCAAAGCCCAAAGTTGAGCGCCCAATTCTGCCAACTTTTCGGTTCGTTGTTGCTCTAATGAAAGCGATGGCTGGTGATTATTCTTCTTTCTTAGCCATTTCATGCCTACTGACACTCCTTAACTCCACTGAATCTTTAATAGGTTGCGTTATCTGATCTTGCAAAAAGCGAATTTCATGATCGTTGAGGGAACGATATTTACCCTCTGACAATAAGGGTTCTTTGGGAGTTTGTAATTGAATTGGGCCGATAGCAGTTCGATGCAGCTTGATTACTGGGTATCCTAACTGTTGAGCTATCCGGCGGATTTGGCGATTTCTTCCCTCCTGCAACACTATTTCTAAAAAGCTTTGTTCGGCACGATGTTCTATTAGGTGTACCTTAGCAGCTCTGGTTTTTCTACCCTCTAACACCACACCCTCACGCCACATTTGGAGTACTGCTTCTGGGGGATGTCCTCTGACCAAAACATGATATGTCTTGGAAATGCTATGGCGGGGATGGGTTAGTCCAAATGTCAGATTTCCGTCATTTGTGAGGATTAATGCTCCCGTTGAGTCTGCATCTAAACGCCCAACTGGGTGAATACCTGAACCCTCCCGTAATTTTTTCGGTAGTAAATCCAGGACTGTTGTTCTTCTGTGAGGGTCGTAGCAAGTCGAAACTACTCCCGCAGGTTTATGTAGCAATAGATATATTAAAGCCGGACGCTGCTTTTCGGATACAGTTTTACCATCAATTGCGATCGCATCTTTTTGGGGATCAACCTTTTGACCCAAATGTGCCAATACCCCATTGATTTGCACCCGTGAGTGCCTAATCATTTCTTCAGCTTCACGACGTGAGGCGATGCCCCATTGAGCAAGAATTTTTTGTACCCGTTCCTCCATCTGGAATTACTTATTTACTGTTAACAATTAAATGATATTTGCATTTTGTAGCGAGTAGGCATAAATGTTACATTTAAGACTTGTTTAATTTCTGTCTAGATGTTGAGCAAATACTCATAAACAGATTGCTTAGATGCCAGAGCAAAATTCTCAAACGACAAGTGCAAATAAAATCCGCATAATTACGCAGGTACTCACAAAAGCCCTAAAGCTCTGGTTAAGAGCGCAAGTGAGCCAAATATCAGAATTAGAAGTGGAGATTAAAGCAAGCGATCGTCAACTTCTCTCTGGGCGTATCCCCTTGGTATCTATTTTTGCTACTCATGCAGTTTATCAAGGTCTCCTAATTACACAAATTCAATTAACGGCAGAAAATATTCAGATAAACATTGGTTCCGTACTTAAGGGAAAGCCATTACGACTGTTAGAAACAGTACAAGTATTTGGCGATTTGATCGTAGACGAGAATGATTTAAATACTTCTCTCTCATCTGACTTATTATCAACTGCTTTGAGCGATTTGCTGGTTAAAGTTTTACCAACAAATTTCCCCAAGTCACAACCAATAAACTGGCAAGAAATTATCCTTGATAACAATCAAATTATACTGCGAGGCACCAGAGTAACCAATACAGAAACAATGCCTCTAGAGATTTGTCTGGGTGGCTTACAGTTACTTAGTGGGCATGAGTTGCAACTGACACAAATAAAAATCAATCCCCACGAGGGAGATATATTAGACGACAATCATGAGTACAATCTGGATCTTGGCTCAGATGTCGATATCCAAGAACTAACGTTGATCCCAGGTAAACTGGTTTGTCGAGGGCAGATTAACGTTAATCCTTAGATCGTGAAAAATTAAAAAATAGTAATACCCTATTTTAAATGACGTAGCGCCTCTCAGGGGATGAGGAGAACAAGAGCAAAAGGGTTAGGGGACTCAAACCTAGGGTAAAATTCCATACATAAATGAAGGGGCTTGAAAGCCTTGTGGAAGGGTTAATTGCAACATCTTTCCCCCTGCTCCCTGCTCCCTTCCCCCTGCCTCTTTTGAACTCAACTCAAAAGCTTATAGTAGCGGCAACAGTAGTGTCACAAAATAATAAACCAAAGGTGCTGTGAAAATATAACTATCAGTACGGTCTAAAATACCACCGTGACCGGGAATTAATTGTCCAGAATCTTTGACTCCAGCATCACGCTTGAGCATAGACTCGGTAAGATCCCCTAAAAGACTAGCAATGCCAATCAACAAACCCAATGCTAAACCAGTCAACAAGGATCTGGGCAAGTGGAGATAATAGGCTCCTGCTATGGCTACAGCAACACTTGAAGTAATGCCAAACACAGCACCTTCTACAGTTTTCTTGGGGCTAATCTCAGACAGACGGGTTTTCCCAAAGAATTTGCCAATGGTGTAAGCACCAATATCAGCTGCCCAAATACACAAAAAAGTCAGCATTGTTGCTGTAAAACCTTGTGGTAAAGAAGCAGAACTTGCCTTTTCCCAGAAGTCTGTCCAGGTTGTAGGCCAGTAACCTCCTAGAGGAAGGTTGCTAAAAACGGTACTATCAATTGCTCGTAATCGCACCCAGTAACTCGGCAAATAACCTACGTAAAATAGCCCCATTATAGAAGCAGAAACATCAGCGATCGTGGCAAATTTAGGCTGAAATAACAGGTAAAAACAGATAAGTGTGCCAGCTAAGGGCATCACAGCGTCAGCTAAACTGCCATCAATGGTACAAATTACTAGCAAAACTAGGCTGACAAGCATAGTGGTTTTAGCGGCGGGAGCGATGCCTCTGGCTCGCACCAAATTAAAATATTCCTGTTGACCCAAAAAGATGACAACCGCAAACATGATGGTAAAGTACCAGCCACCCAAAAGGGTAACAGAAAGAGCAAGAGCGATCGCAACAATTCCACTAATAATCCGAGACCAAGGCATAGAAGTATTAAATATTGGGCATTGGGAATTGGGAATTGGGCATTGGGCATTGGGCATTGGGTATGGGGCATTGGGTATGGGGCATTGGGCATGGGGTATTGTCAATAATCAATAGTTCTTCTTCCCCTGCTCCCCCTGCCTCCCCTGCTCTCTACTCCCCCTTCCCCATTCCCCATTCTCTAATCCAGTTTCTCACCACTGAGGATAAAAATGGGATCAACGGCAGTAAAGGTTTGAGAAAAGCCGCGCGTTTCTAAGCGGTTAACCGCAGACTGAACAACTTCGATATTTCTGGCCCTTAACAGAGAAAAGGTTTGAGAAATAGCATACAGACTTTCTAGATTAGCAGCTGTAGCTACAACCCGACCGGATGGTGGCAAATAATGCCATGCTGCTTGCAGAATATCCTGGATAGGTCTTCCTCCCTCAATACAAACGCGGTGAGGAGCAACTTTGAGGTCATGTAAACACTCTGGGGCGCTACCTTCAATGACTTCGACGTTTTTCACTTCAAAGCGATCGCAGTTCCGCTTGATCAGATTAGCTACTTCTTCATCCCTTTCTATAGCAATAATTTGACCCTTTGGACACAATAGCCCAACTTCTACGGGAATTGTACCTGTCCCTGCGCCAATATCCCACAATACAGAATCTGATGTTAGCCGCAGTTGGGCAATTAACAGTAGCCGGACTTCTCGCTGACTCAGGGGAATTCCTGGCAAATGCTCGAACAGTTCATCAGGAATACCAGGGGTAATATAAGGCCAAAGTTGGGAGGGCATAGAATTACGCAATTATACTAAAGATATGGATTTGCCGAAATTGAAAAGTCATAAGCTATAAAAACTTTTCAAACGTAGCATTATAAGAAACCATAATGATTGGTGAAATATTAGGCGAACGCTATCAAGTTCAGCAGCTATTAGGCAAAAAAGCAGGGCGACGGACGCTTGTAGCTCGTGATTGGAAAACTCAGGAATTGGTTGTTATTAAGTTACTCTCTTTTAGTAGTGACTTTGAATGGGATTCACTCAAGCTGTTTGAGCGAGAAGCTGAAACTCTAAAATCTTTGTCACATCCCTTAATACCTCGCTACTTAGACTATTTTGAGGTAAATTCACCCACCATCAAAGGATTTGCCCTAGTACAAAGTTATATCCCAGCAAAAACTTTAGAGCAATACGTCCAATCTAGCCGGACTTTTACCGAAGTAGAAGTCAAAGAGATAGCCAAAGCACTTTTAGAAATTCTCATTTATCTACATGGGTTATATCCGCCTGTTATCCATCGTGATATTAAGCCTAGCAATATTTTATTGGGAGAGCGTTCTGGTAACAGTGTTGGTCAAGTTTACCTAGTAGATTTTGGCTCGGTGCAAACTGTCCTTGCTACAGAAGGTGGAACTAGGACTGTGGTGGGAAGCTATGGGTATATGCCACAGGAGCAATTTGGCGGACGCACGGTTCCGGCTTCCGATCTTTATAGCTTAGGTGCAACTTTAATTTATTTAGTGACGGGTACTCATCCAGCCGATTTACCCCAAAAGGATTTTCGGATTCAGTTTGAACAGGTGGCTAATGTGAGTCCTGAATTGACTCGCTGGTTGCAGCAAATGACTGAACCCAGTTTAGAAAGGCGTTTTAATTCTGCTGCTGGTGCGCTCGCAGCTTTAGACAAACCACAAACGACAAACTTGCCTACTTTGGTTGTAGATAAACCAGATGGGAGTAAGATTCAATTAACCAAAAATGGGGATTCTCTAGAAATTATCGTTCCACCATCTGGTTTTGATCCATCAATAATATTCACAGGTTTATTTGCGATCGTCTGGAATTCATTTATCCTCTTTTGGACAATTGGCGCACTCTCTATTCCTTTTCCTGTCAACATCCCCTTTGCTTTGTTCTCACTTCCTTTTTGGGGTGCTGGCTTTCTCATGGTGTATAAACTTCTCTTTCATTTATTTGGACGCATCTGCTTACGCCTGAATGCAGAACAAATTACCCTAAGTTGGGAGTTGTTTAGTTGGAAATTTTATCGCCCCCGTGCATCGTCAAGGCAAAGTATTAATAAGTTAGTTTACATTCCCAAACATTTTACTAAAAATTCTGATGACACTAGAATTGTCGTTCCAGCAGAATTATATATTTGCTCAGGAGTACAAAAATATCAGCTTGGTGGAAACGATATCGGTATTAAATCCGAAGTAGAACTTGAATGGTTAGCTCATGAATTAAGTGATTGCTTGGGTTTGCCAATTACCAAGCCAATGGGAAGTTAGTTGAGTTAGCGATCGCTTTGTTCAAAAATAATAGGAACCTTTACGCGGTTTCTCTGTCCTGAAACGCAATCCCTAGCATAATCTTCCCTACTTCTTTACCTCTTGTTTGCCCCTAAATAATCAGATTTGAGCCATCAATGTCTATATTTAATTAGAGATGCCTTAGAGGAAATTTATATGTTTGGACTAGGATGGCCAGAAATCGCTGTAATTACCATAGTCGCTATTTTAATTTTTGGCCCTAAAAAAATTCCCGAATTGGGCACTGCACTAGGCAAAACCCTAAGAGGTTTTAAGGAGGAGATGAAAACCCCCAGTGATGAAACTAATTCAGAAGAAGAAAAACAATAGTCAATAGTCAAGAGTCAAGGCTGAAAAACTTTGAAATGCTGAACTTGAGACTCTTGACTGTTGACTACAGTAGTGTGTTGACTACAGAAGAAGGTGCTATTCCATTTTGAGAATCAGCGATCGCTGTGCCAGTATTTTGTTGATGTGTCTCTTCCTTGGCTAAACCACGCAGCTTAATTAACTTGATAGCCCTAGTCACGCTTTCTGGTAGAATCACCACCAGGCTGTTATCAGGAGCCATGTCTAAGCCTTTATTAATCGCTTGGGTTTCATCCAAAATTGATTCATAGCGGCTATCAGGCTTCACTTGGGTAATGCCTTGAATAATCAATTGGGCGGCTGAACCCCGTAAACGTCCCCGTGTGTCATCGTCTTCTTTGACAATGATGTAGTCAAAAATTTGTGCTGCTAATTTGCCCAAAGTAACAAAATCTTCGTCGCGGCGATCGCCCGGGCCACCAATTACGCCAATCCGTTGTCCTGTAGTCCAGTTCCGTACAAAGGAACCTACAGCTTCATAACTAGCTGCGTTGTGAGCATAGTCTACTAAAGCGTGGTAGTTGCCTAAATTAAATAAATTCATTCGTCCCGGCGTTTGACTAACTGAAGCCCGGAAAGTCTTCAAACCAGAGCGAATCTGCTCAATTGTGACGTTTTGCACGAATGCTGCCAAACTTGCAGCTAAAGCGTTGGCAATCATAAACGGCGCACGTCCGCCCATTGTTAAAGGTATATTTTCTGCTCTTTCTATCCGATGTGTCCAATCACCTTTAACAATTGACAAATAGCCACTTTCATAGACTGCGGCTACTCCACCCTTTTGGATGTGCTTTCGCACCAATTCCGAGTCGGGATTCATGGTGAAGTAAGCAATATTAGCCTTAGTCTTTTCTGACATAGCGGCGACGCGATGATCGTCGGCATTAAGTACCGCATAGCCATCAGGGAATACGGCTTCCGCTACTACACTCTTGAGGTTAGCTAATTGCTCAATAGTCTCTATATCGCCTATTCCTAAGTGGTCGGCGGCTACATTTAATACTACTCCCACATTCGCGGCTTCAAAGCCCAATCCAGAGCGGAGAATGCCACCGCGAGCGGTTTCCAGTACCGCTACTTCTACTGTGGGATCTTGGAGGATGACGTGGGCACTTTGGGGACCTGTGTTGTCGCCAGCTTCCACTAAGTAATCACCGATATATGTTCCATCGGTTGTAGTATATCCAACTACTTTTCCAGTCTGTTTATAAATATGTGCTAGTAGTCGGGTAGTAGTGGTTTTGCCATTAGTACCAGTAATACTGAGGATAGGAATTTGGCTAGATTGCTCGTTGGGAAACAGCATATCCATCACTGCGCCAGCGACGTTGCGGGGAATACCCACGCTTGGGGCAACGTGCATCCGAAACCCGGGAGCGGCGTTAACTTCAACAATTACGCCATCGACTTCCCGCAGGGGACGGCTAATATCCGTGGTGACGATATCGAGTCCGGCGATATCCAAACCGATAATCTTGACTACCCGTTGTGCCAACCACAGATTTTCTGGGTGAATTTCATCGGTACGATCTACGGCGCTACCACCTGTACTTAAGTTGGCTGTTGCCCTGAGATAACAAATAGTACCCTTGGGTGGAACGCTATTTAGGGTATAGCCTTGCCTTTCTAAGAGTTGGTAGCTGGTGCGATCTAGTTCAATTTTGGTCAGGACGTTATCATGTCCTTCACCGCGATTTGGATCGAGGTTTGTTTCCTCAATCAGTTCGGAGATGGTGGATCTGCCATTGCCAATGACGTGAGCTGGGACACGTTCGGCTACTGCGACTACTTTGCCATTTACCACCAATACTCTATGGTCACGCCCAACGTAATATCTTTCGACAATAATTGATCGAGAAACCTGTCTAGCAGCTTCGTAGCCGGCTTCTGCTTCTTCCCAAGTTCTGATGTCAATGGTGATCCCACGTCCATGATTGCCATCCAAGGGCTTGAGAACGATGGGATAGCCGCCAACGTATTCAATAGCTTGTTCTAAATCATCTAAGAAGTTGATCACTGTACCTCTGGGTACTGGCGCACCGGCTGCCGCGAGGATGCGTTTAGTGGCTTCTTTGTCGCAAGCTAGTTCTACGCCCAGAATGCTGGTGTTGTCTGTCATTGTGGCCTGCATTCGCTTCTGGTTCACGCCATAGCCTAGCTGAATCAAAAAGCGGGCTTCTAGAGACATCCAGGGAATACCTCTTTTTTCTGCTTCTTTGATGATCGCTTCAGTGGAAGGGCCCAAGGAAGCATCACGGGTGAAGTCTTTCAGGTCTTGGATATCTTGCTCTAGTTCTGCCTTGGGATAACGGCCTCGATCGATGATACTCTGGCACAGCCGCACTGCGGCTCGTCCAGCGTAGCGTCCCGCTTCTTCATTCTGGTATTCAATTACTACTTGATAAATTCCGGGTGTGGCAGTTTCGCGGGTGCGACCAAAGCCGACGTGCATACCAGCTAATTCCTGGAGTTCTAAAGCTACATGTTCTACGATGTGGCCGATCATCGTGCCTTCTTTGACTCGCATCAAAAAACCACCACGACAGCCAGGCGAACAATAATGACCCTCCAGACTCGGCAGCGCCTCAACTAGTCCTTCATAAAAGCCTGGGATTTCATTCGAGGGCGTCTCGGCAAGGGTTTCTAAATCGAGGCGCATGACGATCAGCTTGTGGCGTCGAATGCTCCAATAGTTTGGGCCGCGTAAGGTCTGGATCTTGAGGATTCTCATGGGAATAGGTAGATGGAGATTCGGAACCAAAATTCTAGTTTCTTACTGTAATTGACCGCTAAACTGTTCGTTGCAAACAGTTTTTTCTTTTTACATAGTATTCTCATCATTTTTCTACAACAAGAAATAAATGTGCGGTCAACCGATTTTGGATTTGAGATTTATGATTTTGGATTAAAAGAGACAATTGGGGTACTTAGCTCTGGTAATTTTAGATTTACGATAGCGTAGCGTCAACGAGTCATCGAGGGGTTTTTAGATTTGTTTTACCCACTTTCTGGCGGCATCTGCCGAAAAGCTCTCTTAATCTAAAATCCGTCTTGAAAAGTTTGCTAGGTCGGGAAACCTTCCTTACAACTTTTCGCAAAATCCAAAATCTAAAATTTGTGGTCAACTCAGTGTAACCTCAGATACTCTATCCCGTCAGCTGGAGATCCGGTGTACAGCAGGCAATACAGTGCGCTGGTACAGGTGGAAGCGATCGCCGTAGCTGAGGATATGGAGACGTAAATTATGCACGGTTAATGGTTCATTAGCACCAACATGGGGTTCGTTGGTGTGGGTGGCTTCAGTGGGATCGACAATAGTAACACTGCCTTTACCCATAACTTGTAACCAACCATCACGTTCAAACACTGCACAAGTATCTTCGTCAATGCCAATACCTAAGCGATCGGGGTGAGCAGCGATCGCACTAATCAACCGCCCCATCCGATTCCGGTTGTGAAAATGTTGATCAACAATGACTTCAGGAATAAATCCCAAACCCGTTGCCATATCTACTAGGGAACGATTTGGCGACTCTCCACTCCCGCCGCCAGCAATCATGTGATGCCCCATCACTGCCGCTCCTGCACTGGTGCCTGCTAACGTCAGTTGCCCTGCCCTAACCCTCTGCCGAATAATTTCCATTGCTGGCGTATCTGCCAATACGCCACAGAGACGCAGCTGATCTCCTCCTGTCAAAAATACCCCACTACAGGCTTCTAAGGATGCTTTGATTTGAGAGGCTTCACACTGTTCGCGTTCGCGGATGTCTAAAATCTCTACCTTTTGGGCACCCATTTCTTCAAAAATGCGAATGTACCGACCACCAATGATGGCGGGTTCGCGAGAGGCAGATGGAATAATTGTAATATAAGCCTTACTAGCACCGGCACGTCCAAAAAAAGTTCGTAGGATTTCGCGCCCATGAACTTTGTCTTCTGCGCCTCCGATAACCAGAACGGCGGTTTTAGTTGCTTGGGGTGTCCTCATTTCTAGCGATTTAGCTTGTAATTGCGGCATTTTGTTTCTCCTGTCAACAACTTCAGGTGAATTTAACAAGGTTCAGAAGGCTGATGATTTTTGCGCTTTGCAACTTTCGAGAGGACACTTTGTGGAAGTTTTGAAACTGGGCAGCCACTCTCTGAATTCTCGCTTAACGCTCGCGTTGCCTCAGTCTAAACGTGTTTGTTCCCATTCCTCAAAGCCAGGGCCTTGTTTTTCACCTGTCCACTTGCAGCAGGGCAAAATAGTCTTTAGGGGGCTAGATTCCCCCTCTGGGGCTAGGGACGAGCAGGTAAGACTACGCTTTTTTCTGAGGCTGGCTCGATGCATCCTGGAAGTTGTTAACTTGATATGATTATTAATTTAAATGTACTTGTGACAACATTTAAACATAAATTAAGTAATTAGAAAAACTTTTGATCCCATCTAAAATCCAAGAGGTCTGGTAGTTTTAGATACTATTGATAAAGTTTAACTGGAGTTTGACTCGACCTTGGCTTGGCGGTGTTTGCTAGACATCCAAATTTAAGATTAGTGTCCTTGAATACGAATAACTGTGCGCTTTGATATAGTTACACTTTTTCCTGACTGTTTTAACTCTGTTCTCAATTCTGGATTACTGGGCAAAGCCTTAGCCAAACAGATTGCCGAAGTGCATCTGGTTAATCCACGGGACTTTACCACTGATAAGCACCGAAAGGTGGATGATGAACCCTACGGCGGCGGCGTTGGGATGCTAATGAAGCCAGAACCGATTTTTAACGCCGTGGAGTCGCTGCCAATTCTGCCCCGAAGAGAAATAATTTTGATGAGTCCACAGGGTCAAACAATTAATCAACCTCTTTTGAAAGAATTGGTGACAAATTATGACCAGCTAGTAGTTATTTGTGGGCATTACGAAGGAGTCGATGAGCGGGTGCTGCATTTGGTAACTCGCGAAGTATCTCTAGGCGATTTTATTCTGACTGGCGGAGAAATTCCAGCAATGGCTTTGATTAATGGTGTAGTGCGACTAATACCAGGAACCGTGGCCAAAACCGAGTCTCTCACAGCAGAAAGTTTTGAGGAAGGCTTATTAGACTATCCCCAATATACTCGTCCTGCCAATTTTCGCGGTTTGAAAGTGCCTGATGTCTTACTCAGTGGGAATCATGCAGCGATCGCCAAGTGGCGTTACGAACAACAAATTCAGAAAACCCGCGATCGCCGCCCTGATCTTCTAGAGGAATGGAAGCAGGGGAGCAGGGGGGCAGGGGATGCAGGGGAGCAGGGGAGGTAGGGGAGCAGGGGAGGCAGGGGGAGAATAATAATTCCTAACTCCTAACGAATGACAAATGACCAATGACCAATGACCAATGACAAATGACAAATGACAAATGACAAAAATTCGTATTGGTAACGGCTACGATATCCATCGATTAGTGAGCGATCGCGCTTTGATTTTGGGTGGAATTCAAATTCCCCATGAACTGGGTTTATTAGGACACAGTGACGCTGATGTATTAACACACGCGATTATGGATGCCATGCTTGGGGCATTATCTTTGGGAGATATTGGTCATTATTTTCCGCCAAGCGATCCCAAATGGGCGGGAGCAGATAGTTTAGTACTATTAACTCAAGTACATCAACTGATTCGGGATCAAGGCTGGCAGGTAGGAAATATTGACTCGGTAATAGTAGCAGAACGTCCAAAATTAAAGCCGCATATTCATACTATGCGCGACAAGCTAGCGGCGATTTTAGAATTAGAACCAAATCAAATTGGTATCAAAGCTACCACTAACGAAAAATTAGGCCCCGTTGGACGTGAGGAAGGTATATCTGCTTATGCTGTTGTCTTGCTTTTGAAAGAATAAAAATTATGAAATATTCGACAATCTTTCACATAATTAAGCGTTTTTGCTTACCAATAATTCTGGCTTCAGCAACAGCAATTACAGTTACCGCCTGCAATCCATCTAACTTTAAAACCGCAGCCGCACAAGTTCCACAGTTAGTTGTTTCTACTACGAGTGACCCGAAAACCTTTAACTACGCCCTCATCCAAGAATCTCCCAATATTGCTGGTTTCACTTATGAAGCATTAGCGACCCAAAACGGAATAACTAAAGAAATTGAGCCAGCTTTGGCTGAATCTTGGGAAATTTCCCCAGACAAACTGCGGTTTGTCTTTACCTTGCGAGAAGGATTGAAGTGGTCGGATAGTAAGCCATTAACAGCCGATGATGTCGTTTTCTCTTTTAATGACATCTACATGAACAAGCACATTCCCACTTATATCCAAGATGCTCTTCGAATTGGGAGCAGTAAGACTTTTCTGAAAGTCCGCAAAGTCGATGAACGCCGAGTAGAATTTATTCTGCCAGAACCGTTTGCTCCTTTCTTGCGATCGATTGCAGCAGGGGTAGGAATACTACCAGAACACGCCCTGCGTGCAGCAGTAGAAGCGAAAAACTCTGACGGTAAGCCAGTGTTTATGTCCACTTGGGGAACCGACACAGACCCGAAAAAAATTATTGTTAATGGCCCTTACGCGATCGAGAGTTATTCAACCAATCAACGCTTAACATTTCGGCGCAATCCTTACTACTGGCGCAAAAAAGATGCACAAGGAAAACAACTGCCATATATTGAGCGTGTAATTTGGCAAATTGTGGAATCGCCTGATACAGCTTTGCTGCAATTTCGTTCTGGAGGGTTAGATTTACTAGAAATTGGCCCTGGAAATTTTCAATTGCTCAAGCGTCAAGAAAAGCAGGGTAACTTTACTATTAAAAATGCTGGGCCTGACTCTGGAACAAGTTTTATAACTTTCAATCTCAACAAAGGTAGTCGCAATGGCAAACCTGTTGTAGATCCTATTAAGTCCCGCTTTTTTAACAACGTTGCTTTTAGACAGGCTGTCGCCTACGCTATCGATCGCCAAACGATGATCAACAACACTTTGCGGGGATTGGGTGAACCACAAGACTCTCCAATTTCTGTTCCCAGTCCCTATTATTTCTCTCCCAAAGAAGGTTTAAAAACTTATGATTACA